>JBLIND010000006.1:0-49658 GCA_047639095.1 Candidatus Omnitrophota bacterium
AGGTCAGTGGCCTCGCTTATATCAATGGGAAAGATGCGGATCGGAATGCCACGACACGGGATGGCGCGCTGAGTAACGGTGTCCGGCATACGCTCCACCTGGCGGTGACGCTACAGGGTGAAAAGGACGTGACGATTGGTGTTGAGCTCGATGGTAAACCTTACCTTTCCTGGGAAGGACCTACTGCTGCTCTTATTCCCGACCGCGCCTGGCGCCTTGACGATCCTGCATCCATTGGACTGGGTGGGTACAACGCCCACCTGGTGTTCCACTACGCGCGTTTTGTCGAGTAGGGCTTTGCGTGGGGACTCCGCAGATGTCATGTGTGGTTCTTCCCCTGCTTTATGGTGCTTACACATGGTCCCCGGAGGGGGCAACGCTGCATAGCTCGGGGTTTCAACCCCGAGATTATTCAACCATAGACAAGCGCCCCGGAGGGTGCGCACGCAAATGCTACTCCCAGATATACCGATCATCGTAAGGCAAATCATGTTTATCCAGTAGCTTCAAAAACTCCTCTTTGAAGGTCATCGTTTTGTGATGTTCCTTCTGATTCCGCACGAAAAAAGGGGTCAGAAAAAAGGGGTCAGCCGGATAATTGACGAATTTCAACTGTTCTAAAAAGCTCCTGCTCGCCCAGCCCGCAACCCCAGCGATTTCCAACGACCTGACCTCCCAATTCGCTGGTCAGATAAAGAGCCGGGAGTACACGGATTAAATATGAAAACATGCAATTTTATTGGACTTTCACGGTGATTTACCCCTGCACTTGACCCTCTCGGCCTCTTCAAAGACCCACGAAGTGGTGTGCTTGAGCGCACGGATATGGAGAGAGACGAAGCCGTAAAGGTCAGGCCGTACATTGTAATATTCGGGTCATATATAAATATTCACAACGCATGGCTTGATCACATTTTCATTCGCATACCCGCCACCCCCGAAAGGAATCGCGCCAGACCGCTCGCAAACTCCTGAATCTGTCACACCAACTCCTCCAGTAAAATAATTCACGAATCCGCCAACTATTTTTGGATAAACCAAATCCGATGGTAATAGCAGATCGTGAATAACGAACACGACACACCAGAAGACCTGACCGCAGGCCGATGCGGAGGTTGGTTGCTGTGGCTACTGCTCCACGACCCGTAGTATCCGCGCCGATTATTCGGGCGGTCGATCAACAACAAGGTTGCGATGAGCACGGGGGTCATGCTGAGCGGACGGATGGCGTCTGCGGCTGGGGACGGGATCCCACGGCGGGGACAGCCATGCTACGGGAGGGTGGAGGGTGGAGGGTGGAGAGGGAGGGTGGAGAGGGAGGGTGGAGGGTGGAGAGGGAGGGTGGAGAGGGAGAGGGAGGGTGGAGGGTGGAGAGTTACTGCATGCGGATTTTCATCTCGAGCACCTTGCCGCTGCGGCGGACTTTGACCGGGAGCATGTCGCCGACCTTGGTGTGCTTGATGGTGTAGGCGAAGAGTTCGGATTCGTTCATGGGATCGGTTTTGCCGTTCCACTCGACAACGACATCGCCTGCGCGAATGCCGGCGTTCTTGGCGACCGCATGGTCGTTATACTTGCCTACATTTTTGATCGGGAGTTCCAGCTTGGTGGTGGAGGTCGGGGCATCGAAGCTGATGCCGCCGGTGAGCATGCGGCGTAAGTCCCAGGAGGAGGTCCGCCAGGAGATGTCGGTCTTTTCGCGCCAGCCGACGGGGAGCTGGATGTTCAGCTCGCCGTTTTTTCCTGCGCGACGCACGGTTGCCTTGATGGTGTCAGTCGGTTCTGCGTTGTGCAAGACCCACTGAATATCCGCGAGCGATAAGATCGGCTGACCGTTCAGGGCGAGCACGACATCCCCTACGCGAAAGCCCGCCTTGGCCGCCGGGGTGCCGGGAGTCACCTTGGTCACGGTTCCCCGGGTGTCCGGATCGCAAGCCAGGCCGATGATGTCCGGCATCGGCCAGGGATACAGCACCCGATCCGGGATGGGCTGGTTGCTCAGGCGGTACTCCTTGCGCATGGCATCCTGAATCTGGTGACAATGTACACAGGTACCGGCGACCTTGGGGCTTGCATAATCCACGCGGTCCTTGAATTTTCCGCCGATGCTGGCGTAATCCAGCGGGGTGGCTTGCTTCGAGGGCGGACCGGTTTTTCCGGCGAGCCGCGGTCGATAGTTGGCGACGTTCTTGTGCAGGGTCAGCGCGCCGGTCATGGCCGCGCGCAGGCCGGTCAGCGACACGTACTTATCCGCTTCATCCGGACGCGTAGCCCGTGTTCCATACCGACCGTAGATCGTCTTGTCGGCATTCATAAAAAAGCCGGCAAAGGACATGTCGTAATCGAACTGAAAGAGGTTCAGGTCCATCGCGTTGCCTTCGACCATGCGCAGGCACACGAACTCCTTTAAGAGGTCATCTATTTTTTCGCCGCGAACAACCTGCTCGTCGAATGAAGCACAGGCGTGTCAGGGAATGCATCGATAGACGATGAAGAGCGGCTTATTGGCGGCCCGGGCCTTGGACAGGGCACCATCCAGATCGTTGTAGATCCAGACCTCGTTGTTCTCGAGCTCGGCCTTATCCTGTTTCACCTGGTCATCCCGCTTGCCCGCCAGGGCGGGAAAACTGATCAGGAGGCTGAGGGCGAGCAAGGGATGGAGGATGCGATGCATGGGCGGAGTTTACCGGAGTGGCAGACGAAAAGGCAACAGCTACAGCGCGGTCAAAACGGCCCGTGCGGGTGCGCCGTCGGAGCCGACGATCTTCAAAGGGAGGCAGGTCAGGGTATACGCGCCAGCGGGAACCGCGGACAGGTCAATGCCCTCGAGCACGATCACCCCGGCCCCCAGCAAGGCAACGTGGGTCGGCGTGGGTGCGTCATAGGGCGCGACGGAGAGGTAATCCACCCCCACGAGCTTGACCCCCATCGCAACCAAGTGCTCAGCGGCGGCCACATCCACGGCGACAAAGTCGGATTGGAAGCCGAGGTTCGGATTCGCCCACCCGCCCGAGTTGCGGCTTTTGAACAGAACCCGCTCGGTTCCGGGTGGGATCGCGGCGAGGTCTGTGACGGTGATCAGATCGACCTCCCCCACATCCACCACAACCGCCGGACCCATGAGGACCTGGAGATCGAGCTGTTCGATGGTTCCGGCGCCGTCGACAAAATGACAGGGCGCATCGACGTGCGTGCCGGTGTGACAAGAGATATTCATCCGGGTGAGGTTGCACATCTCGCCATCGGCCATGGCTTTTTCCCGCGTCAACACAACCGGTGGATCGCCTTCCCATACGGCCAGACCCGGATGCAGGGCAACGGTGATATCATGAATGGTTTTCATACAGCCATCCTCCACGTATCCACCGGCCTTGAACAGCGCTTACTTCGATTTCACGAGGCGAATTTCACCCTGCACGGCATCGACCGCTTAGGGTTGGTGCGCGACAAAACCCGGATAATCGTTCGGGGCGACCAATGGTAAATGGCATCGGGCACGTATCACACGTGCACATTGACTCTTTTTTAGGACGCCAGAATGTGGAAAACTTACTCTGTGAAATACTATCTCGCTTTTCTCCTGCTGGTTCCCACCTTGTTTGGCGAGGCCCCGCTCCGTGTCGGCATCATCGGCATGGACTCCTCTCATTGTGTGGCCTTCACGAAGATCATCCATCATCCCGATGCGTCGGCCGATCTGAAAAGGCTCCGGGTCACCGCCGCCTTTCCCGGTGGATCACCGGACATCGATGGCAACGCCGAAAACATCGTCAAGTACACCGCCGCCTTGACGGAGATGGGCATCGTTATCGTCGACTCCATCCCTAAGCTCCTGGAGCAGGTCGATGTTGTATTGATCGAAAGCGTGGACGGCCGGCCGCACCTGGACCAGGTGATTCCGGTCTTTCAAGCAGGCAAGCGGGTCTTTATCGACAAACCCCTCGCGGGCAGTCTTGCAGACGGCATCGTGATCGAAGCGCTGGGTCGACATTACGAGACCCCCTGGTTTTCCAGCTCGTCCCTGCGCTTTGCACCCGACACCCTCGCCTTGCGTATCGAATCGGAGAAGGCGGGCAAACTGTATTCAGCTGAAGCCTGGAGTCCGAGCCCAACCGAGGCGCATCATCCCGATCTGTTCTGGTACGGCATCCACGGGGTAGAAACCCTGTTCACCCTCATGGGGCCAGGCATCCAATCGGTTGTCCGCACGAGCAGTGAAGCGACCGACGTGGTCACCGGCACTTGGGAGGACGGCCGCATCGGCACCTTCCGCGGGTTGAAGCCCCCCGCAAAGCGGGGCTACGGTGGCATGGCCTACGGAGACAAAGCCATCGTCCCCGCAGGGGGCTTCGCAGGCTACGAGCCGTTGATCGAACAGATGGCCCTTTTCTTTCTCGGCGCGCCCCCCCCGGTAGCGCATGCGGAAACGTTGGAGATCCTCGCCTTCATGGAAGCCGCAGATGCGAGCAAACGCCGCGAGGGCAAGCCGGTGTTGATCCGGGAGGTCATGGAGCCGGCCAAGGCCGAAGCCCAGAAACGCCTTGATGGCATCTTGAAGGAGCACACGTCATTTCAATCGGTTCCCGGTCCCCGGCGCGAAGCTGGCGAGGCCTGGTATCGCTGCTGGGTGAAGGTGCCGGACAACTGGACCGACCTCGCCGGCCGGCCGCTCTGGTATGAGTCCGTCACCCTGCAGGTGAACCAGGTGGCAGGGGCGCATGAGGTTTACGTCAACGGCGAGCGAATCGGTGGAGCGGGTAGCTTTCCGCCCGCATTCGAGGACGGTCGGGAGACCTACTCACGCTACAAGGTCCCGCCCGGAAGTCTGAAGAAAGGCGTCTACAATGAAATCACGATTCACCTGAACCATCCGGACAGCGCGGAGGGTTTCATGGGCCCTGCGCCCATTCTTTCCGGCTATTTTCTCGAGTCCTCTCTGGCCGGTGAATGGCAGGTCGTGAACGGCGTGCGCCCGGCCATGAGTCCTCGGGACGAAAAGCCTGCCCGCGCAGCGTACGACACGTTCAAAGAGGGGCGTTCCGTGCTCAAACGTCCTGATCAGCTCTTCGCGGGTGAACGGTTGACACCGGATGAAGCGCTCAAGACCTTCACCATCAACGATTCAACCTTCGCCCTGGATCTCGTCCTCAGCGAACCGCTCATCGCCCAACCCCTTCAGCTGAGTTTTGACGAACGCGGGCGCATGTGGGTGGTGGAGTATCGGCAATATCCTTACCCGGCGGGGGTGGAAGTCATCAGTCGTGATCGCTATTACCGATCCGTGTACAAGGACATGCCCAAGGCGCCACCGCATCACACACCCGGTGCAGACCGCATCAGCATTCACGCCGACACCAATGGGGATGGCAGCTTTGATCAGCATACCATTTTTATCGACGGACTGAACATGTGTACGGCCGTCGCACCCGGCGGGGGCGGAGCCTGGGTGCTGAACCCGCCTTACATGCTCTTTTACCCCGACCGCGATCAGGACGATGTGCCGGATGGCGACCCGCAGGTACACCTGTCGGGCTTCGGCATGCAGGACACGCACTCCATGGTGAACAGCCTGCGCTGGGGGCCGGATGGCTGGCTCTATGCTTGCCATGGCAGCACGACTTCCAGTCGGGTTGAAGGTCATGCGGGTGCACCGGTCTACATCGAGGGCCCCGTGGTCTGGCGTTATCATCCCAACCGCAAGGTATTCGAAGTCGTCGCCGTGGGAGGCGGCAATCTTTTCAGCCTCGCCTTCGACAGCAAGGGGCACATGTTCACCGGATACAACGGCGGCAACACGCGCGGATTTCATCTGCGGCAGGGCGCGTATTACGCGAAAGGCGGACGTGGAAAATATGGACCGGCGACCAATCCCTACGCCTTCGATTTTTTGCCTGCCATGGCCTCGGAGAACGTCGCACGTTTCACGCACAGCTTTGCGATCTATGAGAGCAACGGGCTCTCTGCGGAGTATCATGGTAATCTCTTCGCGATCGATCCCCTTGCCCGACGCGTGGTCCGGAGTATCCGCGAAGCGGATGGCTCGACCTTCAAGACCAGGGACCTCGGCTACCCCCTGGAGAGTACCGATCCCTCCTTCCGTCCGGTGGACATCAAGGTTGGTCCGGATGGCGCGCTGTATATTGCAGACTTTTATGAATACTACATCGCGCATGGGCAACACTTCCAGGGACAGATCGATCCCAGCAGTGGGCGGGTCTACCGCCTCCGGGCAAAAGACTGGAAACCGACCCGGCCCTTCGACTTGAAACAGATTTCGGACGCTGAGCTCCTCGCCCTCTTCGAATCGGAGAGCAAATGGCATCGCGAAACCGCGCTCCGCGTCCTGTCGGAACGCGGTCGCGTTGGTTTTGACGCCCTGGCCGCCTGCCTGGATCAACAGAAACAACCGGGCGCGCTGGAAGCCCTTTGGGCCATCCATCAATTGGGGTTTACGGAAAATCTGGCGGATCGGTTGAATCGTACGACCGATGCCTGGTCCGTGCAGCTCTTGACCGAGCAAGGCTTGTGTTCGGACAAAGCTTTCGAGGCCTTGCTGGCCCGCATTCCCGGCAACGATGACCCCGAAATCCAGATCCAATATGCCTCTGCCGCGCAGCGGCTGCCAGCGGCACAGGCGCTGCCCTTACTCGCACATCTCCTGCGGCAGAACCCGAGCTGCCAGGACCCACACCTCCGACACCTCATCTGGTGGGCGCTTGAAAAACACGTTACGGACGATGTGGATGCGGTCGTGAACCTCTTCGCAAAGGCCGCCAATGAAATGGACCTCTTTCTGGTTCAACGCCTGGCCACGCGCCTGATCGCGTCCGGCAAACAACACGCCTTACACGCCTGCGAACGGCTGCTCACCCAATCCAGCGATACCGCACGCGCCGCCATCCTCGCAGGCATCAACCAGGCCCTCGACGAGCGGGCGATCACCGACCTGCCCGAAGGCATTTTAGCCGCTTTGGGACCCGACCACCCCTCCTCCTGGCTGGTCGGACTGCGCCGGAAAGAACCCGCGGCGATTACACGAGCATTAAACACCCTGGCAGATCCCAAGGCGAGCGACCGGGAAGCAATCATTCATATCCTGGGCGAATCGCAGATCGAACGCGCTACCCTGATCGGTATCGCACAACATCAGGACCAGACACTCGAGGTCCGAAAAGCCGCGCTCGCGGCCCTGGAGCATTTTCCAAACCCGGCCGAACTCCCCGTACGAGCCACCCTGCCCCGCACGCTCTGGCCAACGCTCACCGAGCTGATCCTCAGTCGCAAACCCTGGGCGCAGCAGGCCCTGGCTTCAGGCGAACTGGATCCGGCGGAATTGAGTCGGACGCAGATCGCAACCTTGCGCGCGCATGGACTCGGCGACGAACCGCCCTCTGAACCAACGGTCAACGCGAGTGCAGCGATCACACATTTGAAAGATATCATCGCCGCAGCACCAGGTGATCCATACACCGGACATGGTCTGTACCTGGGCTTGTGCGGAGCCTGTCACCGGCTTTTCCAGGACGGAGGATCGATTGGACCCGACCTCACCGCCTACCCACGGACCGATCTCGACCTGATGCTGTTTCACATCGTGGATCCGCATGCCGAGATCCGGGAGGGTTACGCACTGCAGACTCTGCAGCTTTCAGACGGACGCATCACCAGCGGCTTCATCGAAGATGAAGATGCCGGACAGCTTATCCTGAAGCGAGAGAGCGGACACCGGCAGCGGATCGCCCAAAAGGATATCACGGAACGGCAAGCCCTCCCCTTCTCCTTGATGCCCGGGGGGCTGCTCAGCTCCCTCCCCGACCAGCAGGTCCGAGACTTGATCGCCTATCTGCGCGCAGGCCAGCCCATGGTTCGATAGCCGCAGGATCCGCCTTACATCAGGCTGATTTGATAGATGCAGGTAGGCGCGCCTTCCCGTCGGCAGCGTTGCTGGGTGATGATGGGTATCACATCCCCGCCGTAGGTCTTTGCCAGCGTGGCGAACAAGCCCTCCTGCAGGCGGCAGTTGTAAGGCGCCGAATACTCGACCAGGATCAGTCTCGGATCGTCGCGGATGATCTTGAAGGCACCAATGGTAGGCTCGCAGAAAAATTCATGGGCCGATTGAACCGCGTGAATGGCGTCACTGAAATTTTTGATCGGCAATTTTGACAAGGAAACATCGATCACGGTTTGGCCGACCGCCTTACCCAGCTTGAGCATGGCTCCGTAACCGTAACGGGCTTCCATGTAGTCGACCATTTCCACGTACAGGCTCATGGGGTAACGCGTATCATCGGCGACATCCAGTACTTCTTCATAGCGGGCAAAGTCCTGAAAAATGACTTCGAAATTCGATACGTTGGCCTTCACCGCATTGATGACCGGTCCTAAGATCGTCGCTTCAGCCGGCAGGTTTTGATCAGGCTCTAACATGGCTCTGTTGCAGGGTGATCATCGATTTTCCAACAGCGAAATGGCATCGGCCTGCTTGAATTCACGGGCAAAATCCAGGGCGGTCTTTCCCTTCTTTTCCTTGACGCCAGGCTTGGCTCCCAGATCGAGCAGGAGTTGAAGTAGTTCCTTCGGCTGCCCGATCACGGCTTCGATCAGCGGGGTTCCACCCCCATCGCTTTGCGCGTTGATGTCCGCACCGGCTTTCACCAGCAGCTGGATCATGTCGGCATGACCTTTAACCGCCGCGAAGTGGAGCGGGGTCCAGCCCGTCTCATCCCGGAGACTCACCGAAGCCTTGGCGGTGATCAGCTGTTTGGCGATGTCCTCCAGGCCGCGTTCGCCGCAGAAGTGCAGGACGGCCTTGCCGCGTTTGCTCTGCAGGTTGGGATCCGCGCCCTGGGCGAGGAGGGCTTCGACGACCGCGGTTCGACTCCGCAGGGCCGCGTAATGCAGGGGGGTCCAACCGGCTTTGTTCGTCGCGTTTACATCCAGCCCCTGCTCGACCAGAAACACCACAAGCTCGGGGGTACTGGCGGCATGAAGGAGGATCCCACCGTTCCCATCCAGGGCCTTAAGATCCGCGCCCTTTTCGAGATGCACCTGGACATCTGCCAGGTCCCCCTTGGACACCGCCTTAGCCAGGGTGGGATACGTGGTCTCGCTTCCGGAGACCAAAGCGCTGCATACACAGGAGAATATCAGGTAGAAGCCGAGTCGAAAAACCATGTACAGAGTATGCCAAAGCCTGGAATCGGTCGCCAGCTTTGATTCGGCTGATTTAAATCGTCCACCATGATTGCTTACCTGAAAGGCATGACCTATAGAATTCAGCCATGGACGCAAAAGACCTCACCTCTGATCAACGAACGAAAATCTGTGGATGGATCACGGAAAACCAACCATTAGCAGATATTCAGAGCCTCATGCGGGAACACTTTGATTTCCGCATCACGTTTATGGATGCCCGCATCATCGTAGCGGACCTGGAGGAGGAGATGGGCCCAAGGGAAGAAGAGCCCGAGCCCGAGCCGGAGCCGGAGCCCGAACCCGAGGCGGTCGCCCCAGCTGAACCGGCCATCCCGGAGCACACGCTCCCGGAACCGCTAACGGAGCCCTCGACCGTTCAGGTTTCCATCAATGACATTGCCTTACCCGGAGCGGTCTCCAGTGGACAGGTAACGTTTTCGGATGGCGAGATGGCGATGTGGTTCATCGAACAAGGCGGGCAGCTTCGCCTCGATCCTTCAACGCCCGGATACCAGCCGAGCCCTGAAGACATCAGCGACTTTCAGCAGGAACTGCAGCGCGTCGCGCGCGCGCAGGGCTAACAGGCTGTTGAAACCTCCCAAGGCCGCCGCGCGGCTATTGCGAGTTTTTCAACAGCCTGCTAAGCTTGGCGTTCGGTCCGAATCAGCTCTACCCAGTGCCGGGCTTTGCGACCGGTGAAGTGTTCGACCTGGTGCCGACAGGAAAAGCCACAGGCCAGAATAGCAGTGTCGGCATCCGTTTTACGAATCGCCGGGAAAAGCGCTAACTCGCCAATTTTTTCCGAAACCGCGTAGTGATCTTTTTCATATCCGAAGGCGCCCGCCATCCCACAACATCCGGAATCGACTTCCGCCACCTCCAGTCCGTCCACCATGCCGAGCAGCTCCATCATGGGTCGCGTACCGTACAGCGCCTTCTGATGGCAATGTCCGTGGAGGAGAATCTTTTTCACCGGACTGACAAAGCGCTCCTGGATATTTCCATTCATGACCTCGCGCAGGATAAACGCATCGATCGGCAAAACCCCCGCTTTAATCCGATCACCGAGCGCGACATCTTCGATGAGGTCGGGAAGATCGTCCGTGAGTGCCGAAGCACAACTCGGTTCCAGCACCACCACGGTGTGGCCCTCTGCGATCAGGGCATCCAGGTGGTGGAGGGTTTTTAACCCAGCCTTTTTCGCATCCCGCAGAAAACCTTGAGAGATGCGTGTACGCTGGCAACAGGATACCGGGGCGAGCACGACCTCGTAGTAGCAGGACTCCAGAAGACGGGTAGCGGCGATGCCGAGCTCGGGCTCGTGATAGTTGGTAAAGGTGTCCGCAAACAACACGACTTTGCGCGGAGCGACCAGCGGAGGATGCCGGGCAAACCAGCGATGGAAAGGCTCACGCGCATAACTCGGCAGAATGCGACGGGCATCAAAGCCCGCGATCTGTTCCAGGCCTTTGCGAAAAAGCAAGGACCGCTGCACCCGGTTGACCACCGGGGCTTTCCAGCCGGCAATCCGGGCGGCGGATCGAGCGGCGTTGGCGGTCAGTTTATCGGGCAGGGTTGCTCCGTGATCGTCGTGGTAGAGCTGCAGGAATTCGACTTTCAATTTGGCCAGGTCCACGCTGCTCGGACACTCCGCCTTACACCCTTTGCAGCCCAGACAGAGGTCCATCACTTCGTACAGGCCGGGATCGAGCAGGCCATCGGCGCCCATCTGCCCCGACATGGCCAGGCGTAAGGCGTTGGCGCGGCCGCGGGTGGAATGGCGCTCATCCAGGGTCGCGCGATAGGAAGGACACATCGTCCCGCCAAAGGGCTTACGGCAGGCGCCGACGCCGGTACACATGTGCACGGCTTCACTGAAGCTGCGATCTTCGCGGTACTGGAAATAGGTCGGCAGATCGATCACCTGATAGTCTGGGCCGAAACGCAGGTTTTCGTCGATGGGCGGTGCATCGATAATATCGCCGGGATTCAAGCGGAAGTCCGGATCGAACAGGTGCTTCACCTGACGAAATGCCTGGTAAAGTTGTTCGCCAAAAAACTCCGGGATGTAGGCGCTACGGACCCGGCCGTCGCCGTGTTCGCCGCTCCACGAACCGTGATAGCTGCGGACCAGATCAAAGCATTCTCGGGAGATGGCCTTAAAGCGATCCACGTCGTGTTGATCGCGCATATCCAGCAGCGGGCGACAATGGATCACCCCGACACTGGCGTGGGCATAAAGCGACATGTCCACCTGGTGCCGGGCGCAGATCTCGTAGACCTTTTCGATGTACTCAGGGAGCACTTCCAGCGGCACGCAGGCATCTTCGATAAAGGCCTGCGGGGTTTTATCCTCCCGGACGGCGAGCATGAGCCCGAGGCCATTTTTGCGCACGTTCCAGACGGCTTCGATATCCACAGGTTCCATGAACAGCGGCCAGGCATAGCCCATACCGCGTGCTTCGAGGTCGGCCGCGCAGCGACGCAACTTCGCTTCGACGTCCGCCGGGCTTGCCCCGTAGAATTCAACCACCAGCACCGATTCCGGCTGGCCGACGAAAAATTTATCCACACCGCGAAAGCCAATGGCGGTGCGGGAGCAATTGATAATCCGGCTATCCAGAATTTCAACCGCTGAGGGCCCATGCTCCACCACGGCGGGAGCCGCACGAATCCCATCGAGCACCGTGGCAAACTGCGCCACCAGTAAACCGGTACAGGCCGGCAGTGGCTCCAGCTTGATTTTGGCTTCCAGCAGAAGGCCCAGCGTGCCTTCACTTCCGCAAAACAACTTCGCCAGATTCCAGGGTTGCTGATGCGTAAACTCGTCGAGGTTGTATCCACCTACGCGCCGCATGACCTTGGGAAAACGGGCAAGCACCTCGTCGTGATTGGCCGCCATGACCTGCGAGAAGTGATCGTAGATATGCGCCTCGCGCCCGAGTCCTTCCGCGCGGGATTGAATCGCCTCCCGACTCAGCTCCTCCAGCAGCAGCTCGCAGCCGTCAGCCAGGACGATGCGGGTCTCGATGACGTGGTCGACGGTTTTACCGTAGAGGATGCTCCGGGTTCCGGAGGAGTTGTTGGCCACCATGCCACCGATGGTGCAACGGCTGGAGGTCGCAGGGTCCGGGGCGAAGTGGTAGCCCAGGGGCTTAAGCTCCGCATTGAGCACATCGCGAATCACGCCCGGCTGCACCCGCGCCCAGCCTTCCGCTGGATTTATTTCCAGGATTTGATTCATATGCCGAGAGAAATCGATCACGAGTCCACTGGTTACCGCCTGTCCCGCGAGGCTCGTACCGCCCCCGCGGCCGATGACCGGCAGGTTAAAGGAAGCCGCGATCCGCAGCGCCTCTTTCACATCGGCATCATTCCTGGGAAAGACCACGCCCGTCGGCATGATCTGATACATACTGGCGTCGGTCGCATAAATGCCTCGACTCCAGTCATCGAATTGCACTTCGCCAGTGAACGCGTGGCTGAAAGCCATCTCAACATCAGAAATACGTGACAATTCCATAGGGTAGCTACCTCTCACACGTTCATTATCGCGCAAACGCCGGTAAAGAAATCGTTTTCATGGAAATTCAATGACGTCCTAATCGTCCTAAGCGTCAGGCACTCAATGATTAAGGAAATGGGCTTGGAGTATTATGTATCGGTTTGCTATATTCGTGACCTTGGCGAGCAGGAAACATCTAAAATAATCTCTCTCGACCGTATGTTGGAAAAAATCCTGCTAGGGTGATGTAATACATCCATAGGAAATATGATGAACGCATTAAATCTACAGGTAATGGGAACCAGATCAGCACCGGGCGGGGAGTAGTATTATCACATGTTAGTCGATTTTACATGTCCCGTATGTCGGACCAGCCTTTCCGTAGAGGATCGTGTCGCTGGCAAAAAGGTGGATTGCCCCAAGTGCAAGGAGCTGATTCTGATCCCCTTGAAGCCGACGTCCGAGAAGGACAACTCGGGGGAGGACACGGTCCTGCGCAACATCATCCCGTATCGCAACGAGATGCTGGCGAAGCACAACAAGCTGGTCGAAGCGATTGAAGAGATCAAGCTGCGCAATGAGCGTATCCGCGAACTGGAAGCGAGCTCGATGCGCGTCCAGAAGGAGCTGTGGTCGATTGAGGTAGAATTTGAACAGCGACGCGATCAGTTTGATAAGTCGGAGCAGGAAAAACGCGAACTTAAAAAGAAGCTGAACCGCGAAGGGCCTGGCAGTGCCCCGCAAAACGACAGCGAGCTCGCGAGCCTGCGCACCCAGCTCGGCGGAACACGCAAACAAATTGAAGAGCTCACCGGAAAGCTCAATCACGCTGGCGAGCGACCCAAGGCCCTCGATGAAGCGGAGGTCAAGCTCGACACCTTATCCGCACAGCTTTCCAGTCTCACGGCCAGCTGTGAGGAGCTGAGCGCTTCCCGCGCAGAAACCGATCAAATCAACACCGCACTCAAGGCGGAAATTGGTGGCCTCGTCGCCGGGCTCAATCACCGCGAAGAGATGACCAACCAGGCCTACCAGCAGTTACAGCAACTGATGGAAGCGGTTGAGACCTACGAAAATATCCTGCTGCGTACCAGCGATACGACACGCTTGCTGAAAGACCAGAACGACGGTCTCGCGGAATTGGGGACCCTTGCAACGCAGTTTAACGGCCGCTTTTCGGAGTTGAATACACAGGTCAAGCAGATCGCCACCGATCGAGATGTGCTCCAACAGAAAGTCGCCACCCAGGAAAAACTGGAACAGGCACAAAGCACAAACAAGGCGGAAACGGCCAGCAAGCTGGAGAGCCTGGTCGCCGATCTGGAGACCCAACTCGAAGCAGCCGTCGAAAAAGATGCGCAGCTTCGACGCAAATACAGCGAGCTGGAGGACCTCAACAAGAGTCTCGAGAATAAAGTCTCCAGCGATGCGGGTGTAAACGAACGACTGGCTAAAATGTCCGCCAGCTTCAAAGAATTGCAGCAGGTTCAACTCAGCCAGGACAAGCGGGCGAGCGAGCTGAATGAAGAAAATGTAAAATTGAAGGCCAAAGTGCACCTGGCCAACAGCGCTTCCGCCCGCATCGCGGAGCTGGAAGAAGACCGGAAGGTCTACCATGAAACCTTTCAAGACCAGGAAAAGGCCTATCACCAGATGCAGGGAAAATACCGGCAGATGGAGAAGGTCCTGAATGAGGAGCGCAAGGCGACTCAGTCCCCGGGTGAAGGCGAAACGACGGCCACCGGCCCGGACAGCGCCCTGGAACAACGTCTGGCGTCACTCGAACAGGAAAATGCCGACCTGAAAACCGCGCAAAGCACCATGGGCCAGCGGGCGGATCAAGGACGCGCGAGCGCCCATACCTTCGACGAGCTCAAAGGGCTTCGGATGAAACTTTCCCAGCTGGAAATTGATTCTGAAGACCTTTCAGCAGAAAACGCACGCCTCAAAAACACCGTGCGGACCCTGACCGAGAACCTGAAAGCGCAGTGGAAAAAGCGGGACGCCAAGGTCCACATTAACCAACGCTAGAACCCGTGCCAGGTTCTTACCGGCGCATTACCGTGTCCGGGCTATTCGCCACTGACCGGGTCTCAACCTCCCGGCGACCCAACGGTTCTTCAAACGCACCTGTTCGGATAAAACGTTCCATGTGCTGCAGGGAATTTTTTCGGTTCATCAGCCAGGTGTGGGAATACGGAACGGTCACGAAATCGCGCATGCCGTCCAGGCGCGCGCGCGCGACGGAAACTTTACCATCATCCGGACCGGGAATCATCCAGGAGTAAACCGGATTCAGACTTCGGTTTCCCGCAATCACGCCCAGCTCAAAGGTCGCCGGTCCGAGCTGCAGCGGCACCGCGTCCTCATCGATCCCCAGCTCCAGGCCCGCGGGTCCCACGATCCATCCGTAGATCGGCAAGCGTCCCATGATCGGGACCAGCTCACTCCCCTGATTGGGCGGGGCCAGCATGACCACGCGCCCGAGGTTCGGCAGCTCATGATGTTTCAGGTAATGCCGAAGTACGATCCCACCCAGGGAGTGGGTGACAAAGTGCACCTTCACCTGCGGGTCCGTAATCTCTCGCTCGAGCAGGCTGTGCAACCACTCCTCTGACAAGACGTGAATCGTCTTGTCGCGGGAGGGATAACTCCGGTTGATCACAGTATAGCCCTGGCGGGAAAAATGGTGTGCGACCCGTGCCATGGAATGGTGCGTGCGGCCCATGCCATGCAGGACCACCACATAATCCGGGCTTGTTCTTTCAGCCACCGGGGCCTCGGGCAAGGGCGTGGCCCCGTTTGCGGTGCTCTGGAGAAAAACTGCGGTCATGAGAATCCATCCTTTAAAAACCATTGGACCCAATATAGCCCGAATTGGAGCAGGGGCAAATCTCAGATGCAGGCCCCTTGACCTTTGTACCCACCAGCCTACTGTCAGCGGCTATGAAATCAAACCGACTCTCCCTCCTTCTTCTGAGCCTTCTCGTCGCCGGCAGCTTCACAGGCTGTGGCTCATCCGACACCGGAAAGCCTGCAAAGGGCAAGAAAGCCACCAGTATCGGTGCCGCTGCGGTCTACCGATCGGACGCCAACGTCTACGGGCAGGCGGAGATGAAAGCCTCCGAGTTTGCCTTTGGCGACCTGAATAAAGAGGCCGACAAAGAACGCTTTGAAGCCTTCACTACAGCCACAGGACTGACGGAAAAGGATATCCTTGAGGCGGTGATCTGTGGGTCTGTCACCAACCTGAACATGGCAGACCTGGGGGCCTTGACCGATGTTGAAGCCCTCCCTGTGAACTTTGCCTTCACGCTCGCCAAGGCGGTGAGCTTCGCGCAATTCAAGGCGGGCATGGAAGCCCTACAGGATGACCCCGACGGTCAGTATACGGAAGAAGCCGTGAACGGTACCACCATCCTGAAGATGGTCCCCTCCGATGACACGAAACCAACCACCTTCGGCACCATGGCCCGCGACGGCAAAACCGCCTTCATCGCGTTCAACCAAAACGAGTTGGGACGCACCCTGGCAATTGAGCAATCCGGCATTGCAGAGCAAGTCTCCGCCCCCTTACATGCCGCCTTCACCAACCTCGCTTCGAGCGCGCATATGCGGGTCGCGATCCTGCTTCCGGAAATCGTTCGCACCAGCATCCGGACTAAAATCAATGAGGCAAAGGAAGATGCCGGGCCCCTGGGTGGCATGCTGTTCGGCGTGTTCGAACCGTTTGTTCAAATGCAATCCATCGGCGTCGCCAGTCACTTCTCAACCAATCTGGTTCTCGACGTCGTCGGCGACATGCAGGACCCCGAAAATGCAGCCAAGGCGAAGGCCGGCATGATCGTGGTTACCGGCATGTTACAACGGATGCTGATGGGCGGGCCGGACGCGCCCTCAATCAACCTGGGCGAAGCGATGAAATCCGAGGCGCGCGGAAAATTCCTCAACTTGACGATCAACATGCCCAAAGATGTGGCTGCAGCTGTAGCCCCGTAACCCGCCTACGACCTCGCGCGCCGCAAGGTGTGCACCACCACTTCGGCGGGACAATTAAATCGTATCGGGACCGCCACACAACCGGCGCCGGAACTGGTATATCCCTGCAGACGATCATGGGCCCAGGAACCGTGGACCATATCCCGTGGCGAGCGGGCATTGTTCAGTTGCAACATCCCGGCAGGCAGGCAAATCTGTCCGCCGTGGGTGTGACCACTGAGCATGAGGTGGTAGCCCAGCGCCTCCGCCTCGGCGTAGATTTCCGTCGAATGCGACAAGAGCAAACGAAAGCCCTCCCCGGCATCGGCACTCGCTTTCGCCAGATCATCCGCACGGTAATAGTGCGGATCATCCACGCCCGCGAGATAGTAACTGCGTTCGCCCTCCCCCACGCGGAGGCCTTCATTCATCAACATGGTCATCCCCATCGCCTCCAGGGGTTGGAGGAGTTCGATGGGATCATGATTCCCCAATATGCCAAAGACGGGCGAGGAAAAGGCGGGCATAATCGTTTGCATGGCCTCGATGGCTGCTTCATGGGGTCCATAGGTCATGTAACGAAAATCGCCGGTCACCAGGGCGATATCCACCTTCAACGGCGCAATCACCGCCGCCAGCCGCTCCGCAAAATCGGGATGGAATTCGAGATGCAGATCCGAGGCGTGGAGCATGCGATACCCATCCAGGGCTTCCGGGAGATCGTGCAGAACCAGCTCATGCTCGATCACCTGCACATCGAGGGCATTGCGCACCCCGCGGTTCCACAAGCCGGTGGTTTTCAACACGAGAGGGATCAGTTTGAGCCGGTCGATCATGGGACCGAACTTCAACATGCCGTGGCCCTTCCCCTTCCAGTATTCCCGGTAGGCGAGCTGCTTTTGTAGCCGGGAGATCAGGGCCGAACGGCCAATGCGCGATTCAAGGACGGACAGATCGGTCGGAGCACGCGGCAGGCCTTTATAAAATTCAAGCACCGCCTCCTCGTAGCGCGCGTAGGGATCGTCAGCCTGGTGTAGATCGGGGATGCTCATGAATACCCGTTGCTATCTGACATGTGATATGATGCTTTACCAGTTAAACAGGAGTACACGATGCGATTCTTCAAAGCTTGTTGGTTCTGCACGAAATGGTCGGTCATTCTCACCGGCCTGTTAACGATCATCCTCTGCCTGGCGGCCCTGACCTCCCTCCCGGGTAAGGCCTATGGCTGGTTATCGGACGATGCCTATGTGCTGGAGGGATCACCGGAAGCCATCGTCGTGCTGGGAGGCGGAGGCATCCCCAGCGAGTCAGGACTCGCGCGTTGCTGGTATGGTGCCGACCTCGCCAAAGCCTACGCCGAGGCCCGGGTATTCGCTGCGCTTCCTGAGGACGACAGTGAAGGGGTCAGCAATGTCGAACGCATGCGGCAGGAGCTCATCCTGCACGGGGTCGATGCTTCACGGATCCATCTGGAAAAGCAGGGGCTGAACACCCATCAACAAGCGGCCAACCTGTATGTGCAGCTGACCGCCGAGGGCGATCATCCTTCGCTCATGCTGGTGACCTCGGAGTACCACCTGAAACGCGCGCTCAAAACCTTCCGCAAAGCAGGTTTCGAGAAAGTCACGGGCATGCCCGCGCTGAGCCGGGATGTGGATACGAACCTCGGTCCACTGGTGGGTCTTCGCTACAACTTCTGGAACAACCTCGAAGCCTACGTTATGCTGGCGCGCGAATGCACCGCCATGACGGTGTACAAGCTCAAGGGCTGGATGTAGCCCCAGCGGCTGAGAAGCGGGTACAAAAAAACGGCCGTCACCCCGAGGGTAACGGCCGTGATCACAGAAAGTGTTACGCCTGAAATCAGTTGCCGATCGAAAGGCCTTTTTGTTTGCTCCAGAACTTACAGAAGGCTGGCAGATCTCCCTGC
The DNA here is from genome assembly GCA_047639095.1 of Candidatus Omnitrophota bacterium. Classification (GTDB taxonomy): domain Bacteria; phylum Verrucomicrobiota; class Kiritimatiellia; order SS1-B-03-39; family UBA6053; genus JAPYUI01. Next base: position 18,615 of record JBLIND010000006.1, read on the forward strand.
TTGGCATCGGCCGCGTCTTTAACCGTAGGCTTTGCGGCAACGACAACCGGTTGCGGCAATTCCTTGCGCAGCTTGAGCACCTCGGTCGGAGCTTTTTTGGTTTCCTGCTGACCCGCGAGATCCCGGATCACGTAGCGGACATACTCCGTGCCGCTCGATTTGCAGAAGACATGGTCCGCACCCGCTTCGATACAGCGCTCGCGGCGTTCGTCGTATTTCTGCCAGGCATAAATAACGATGACGAGATCAGGGAAGTTTACCCGGAGGCGGGCGATGGATTCAAGGTCCACATCGTTTGGCAGGCTGTTGTCCACGACCAGCACATCCGCACCGGTCCGGCGTAGCGAGTCATCCGTGAGCTCGCTGTACTTCTCAACATGAACGGACTCCACTCCATAGATGCATGGGAGCACCATCGAGAGATAGTCGGAGAAAAATTTGTTGTCGTCTGCGATATGAACTTTCATAATAGTACCCTTTTTGATTCCTACACTTCCGTGAACTTCTATCACGTTCGTTACATGTTATGTGAAATAGCAGGTGACATGCCATACGTGCCAAGTGTGCCCCTCGCAACACGCCCTTTTCTGCATCATCGCTCAGAAATACCTCGTTATCAAAACAAACGGACACATTTTGAGGCAAGGTTACATTCGTTACAAACCCCTTCTTACCGACCGCTCTCCCAAATATTAGATACTCATTCTAAAATTGACGAAAAATCGATCGAACGATCTCAAGCGCGCGATAAGGACCGATTGGTCACGATGGTGCCGCATCGGGGAGATCATGGGGAATTGGCAAAATCCAAAAGGACGAAAGGATCATTCGTTGCGAAGCGCGTCGAGAAAGTGACTTTTCAAGGCAACGCATGAAGCGATACTAATCCAAAGCAAACCGCTGGCCGCCAGTCCGAGCACGAGCGCGATCATCCAGAACCAGGGCACGTGAATGTCAGGCATCAAAAATGCCGGGAGCACGGTCAGCAAGGCCGCCGCACATCCAATAAACATCCCGGCCAGGAACAGAGCGAGGTGTTCGGAAAAAATCATCCGGCGCAGCAATTCCAAGGGAAAGCCCAATGCGCGTAACACCCCGAACTCACGCCGCCGCTCGAAGACGTTCCGCAAAACGATCACGCCCAGGCCGAGGCTGCCCAACAAAACACCCAGACCACCCAGGGCCTGGAATACCGAAATGTAGGCGTTCATGACATTATTGAGTTCGGCCAGGCGTGCATCGGCCGAAACGATCTCGGGTCCAATATCCTTGAGCGACTTGCCCAGGGCCTGGGCCAGCTCAGCCCGATTCTCCTCGGGTGCGTCTACGAGGAAGTACCGATACCCACTGGCGGACGGAAAGCGCTCTACGAAATGTTTCTCGCTGATAAACAGGCTTCCCTGCAGAATCGAATTTTTTGCGCCCGCCACCATTTTCAGTCGAAAGGTGTTCCCCTGCTCATCCACATAGGGGATCGTTTTGCCGATACCACTCTTGAGCGCATACATGATGGAGTTGTAATCGCCAATGGCCGGGATGACGTCCGGATCCTCCTGGGGTGCATCCAGCAATGCCCAGGGATCTTCGGCATCGCCGTCGACCTTCATGAACGAAAACCGCCCCTTCATGTCTGCCGGATTCATGCCGAGTAAACGGGGCCGCTGGGCCATGTTCAGGTTCAGGCAACTCGCATCGTCGCCTTCTCGCAGCCGCATCTGGTGAAACTGCACATCGGTGAACTTCGCATCATCAAGCCAGAGTTTTTCCCGCCCCTTCTCGCTGTTCATATCCAGGTACACGGCCTGAGCCGATTCGCCGATGAAGGCAAAGCCACCCGTACCTGAAGTCAGCGCGGCATTGTGCGGACCACCGAACTGACGGAAGGCCCCTACGCTGACCACCATGTAAATTCCTGCGGCCAGGGTGCCGATCACCACCAGGCCACGCCCCCGCTGACGCCCCAGATTGCGCACACCCATATCGCGAATCGTCAGGGCATGCGACCCGCCCAGCCGCGCCTTCCGGGCAAGCCAGACCGCACTCAGACAAAGGCCGCCGAGTAGGAACAGGCCCCCGCCGCCATAGAAGGACATGGTAACGGTTTCGGCATCTTTGCCGAGACTCCCGAAGCCCATGCCCAGTCCGCCGAGCAAACCCATGATCCCGACCACGCGCAACCAGGCCCGCTGCTTGCCCGGTTTAACCGGCTGTCCGCCCCCCGCGAAGAGTTCGTGAATGGTCTTTTTGCCAAAACGACGAAGCGCCCAGGCGAGCACGCCCATGCCCAGGATCACCCCGGTCAACAAACCCGTGATCAAGGTGCCCGGCGTCGCATGAAAATGCACCAGCGTGTCACCAATCGCACCGGTCCAGGCACTGGCCAGCCCCCACAACAAGGCGTGCGTGTAGAGCATGCCTCCGAGCACGCCCAACAGCCCTCCCACGATCAACACGGGAATGGCTTCACGAAACAGGAGTCGCTTGATGAGCTTCGCCCGATACCCCATGGCAAAAAGGGCCGCGACTTCATCCCGACGTTGTTCGATGCCGAAGAGGAACAACATGAAACCGAGCGCCAGGGCGGAGACGATGATGAAAAAACTCATGCCGGCAAAATACTGGCCGAGATCGATGCCTTCCGCACCGGCGCGCAGGCCTTCTTCCCGCAAGGGAATCCAACTGAGTCCGTAGGATGCCGGATCGAGGTTTTTCAGGATCGCCGCCTCAAGCGCCTCCCGGGTCAACCCATCTTTGCTGTAGCGAATGGAGGTCAAGCGACCGAAGCGGTTCTCCCAGAGCTTCTGGCCCGCTGACAGATGAATAAAGCCCTTTGGTGTCCCACGAAAATCGTCCCAGTATTTTTCGTCCTTATCCCGCACCTTGCTCAGGTCCAGGGGCATGCCGGGCTCCCAGTCGCTGCAATCTTCCTGGTCGGAGATCCCGGGAAGGTTCGGCATAAGTAGCGGATCGCGCGCGAGTCCTTGCATCGGGATGACCTGCTTGATCTTAAACGTGGTCGCCTGCTCCTCCAGAGTGCGCTTCGGACCGATGACGTAATATTGTACCGTCAGGTCATCGCCGACCTTCGCGTTCAGGTCATGCGCGACCCAATCGTTGATCACCACCTCGTTCGCGGCAAGATCGGCCGGCAGAAAGGGCGTGTCCACCTTTACGTCTTCCACCCCCGCGATCATGGAGAACGGAGCCACATTGGTCCCGGAGATAAATGCATTGCCAAAGTACGTGATGAAACGCTGCTGCTCCAGACCCGTCGCCTTGGAGGCCGCATCGACGATCGCATCGATGAACACGCGATCGGTACGCAGCTCCCAGGCATTCAGTTCCGGCACGTCAATCATCTGCATCCCGGAGTCTTCCAGGCGCCAAACATCTTTCACCCCCGCATCCTGGTCAGACAAGGATCTCATGGCCACACTCGTCGGGCCACTCGCGTTTCCGCTCAACATCAGGTTCGCCTTGCCGGCCAGATCAACGCGCTCCTGCAGGTAGGAGATCGGAACAAAAACCGTCGGCTGAGCGACCTGGCTGGCTTTTAAACTGAAACGCCCGAAGCGTTCGGGCCCAACCACATCCACCACATCCGCACGGATGGCAAGGGTGACATCCTCCTCCGTAGAAAAGGGTGCATCACGCGGGAGCAGGGCCGGATTGGCAACGCGCACCACCAGACTGTCCGCCTTTTGCGCGCCGAGGCGTTTGGCGAGGACGTCGTTGATGACCAACTGCTTGAGATCCCCTTCACTTTGGAACGGCACCTGATTCGGATCAAGTCCCCCCAGTCGCCAGAACTCATCGGAAACCCCGAATACCTGGACCTTGTTCACCCGGGCGGAGCCATCGCTGTTGGAGGCCGACGCATTCAGGTAGAGCACCGGCGCGAAAAGGGTGTCGGCGGCGTCCTGCTTGCTGAGGTCGCCCGCGAGCTCGGCCCGAAAGAAGCGATCGGGACTGAGCATCGATTGCTCGACGCCCATTAAGCGCTGCTCGGCCAATTGCTTCAACGAATGCCGCAACGAATCACCCACCAGCATGGCACCCACGATGACGGCGGTCGTCACCGCGACGCCGCAGAGCACGCCGAGATGGCTGCGCCAGTAATACGCGAGTCCGCGGCGGGAGAGATCACTACGCTTCATGGATCATTCCGTCCGCGATCTCGAGTTTGCGCGCCATGCGATCCGCGAGTGTCAGGGCGTGCGTGACCACGATCATCGCGGTGTTGCTCTCACGGTTCAACTCGAGCAGCAGCTCGGTTAAGCCGTCGGCCGTGCTCCGGTCGAGGGCGCCCGTAGGTTCGTCTGCCAGGATGAGCCGCGGCTCGTTGATCAACGCGCGCACGAAGGCCACACGCTGGCATTCGCCTCCGGACAATTGACCCGGACGATGCTCGACGCGCCCGCCGAGACCGACGCGTTCCAGCAGCTTGCGCGCTTTGGCTTCGTGTTCGGGGGTGACCGTCGCATAGGCGAGCACCGGCACGAGCACGTTTTCCAGCACGCTCAATTGCGGAAGCAGGTGATGACTCTGAAAGATAAAACCCACGGACTGATTGCGGTGGCGAGCGAGCTCGTCCTCCGAAAGTCCACTGAGATCCCGACCATCGAACAGCACCGCACCTGCGCTCGGGCTATCCAGGCAGCCCACGAGGTTCAGCAGGGTGGTTTTGCCCGAACCGGATGGCCCCACGATGGCCACCGACTCGCCGGCGTCCACCTGGAAACTCACTCCGCGCAAAACTTCGAGGGTCTCCGTGCCCTCCGGGTTCTGGTACTGCTTCTTCGCATCTCGTACTTCAAGTAACATGGGCTTCTCCAAAAATCAGTTCGTTATCCAGCGGTTGGCTTTCATTTCAAATCGTGGCAGGGGCTCCGCTGCAAGACGAACGGGCACCCGCATGGAAAAGGCTCGTTTTAATGCGGCCTCCAAGGTGTCGACCAGCACCGCGGAATCCTTACAGGTGACAGCCGGTTCTACGGTCAGCGTAATTTCGGCCATGGCATCCACCCGGTTCACATGAACCATGAATTCCGCCACCTCGTCGAAGCCGCGCACCACGGCTTCAACCGCTCCGGGGAAAATATTTACGCCCCGGATGATGACCATGTCATCGGCGCGGCCAAGAATCCCGCCGAGGAGGACCAGACGTCCATCGCGAATTTCACCTTTCACGCGATCGCCGGTTCGATAGCGGATGAGGGGGGATCCCACCCGACCGAGCGCGGTCAGCACCAGCTCACCCTCTGGCGATGCCTGTCCGGTTTCAACATCGATGATCTCGGCCATGTACGACTCCTCCATGACGATCAGCCCATCGCCGGCCGGCGTCTCGTAGGTCACCGGTCCCACTTCGGTCATGCCATGATGATCGAACACGCGTGCGCCGGGCCACAGGGCTTCGATGCGCCGGCGGGTGGCGGGAATGCTTCCACCGGGTTCCCCCGCGACGATAATCGTCCGCAAGCCGATACCGGCAACATCCACGCCTTCGGCGCGTGCGGCTTCGCCGAGATGGATCGCATAGGTGGGGGTACAGCAAAGCGCATCGACCTTGTTTTCGGTCATCACATTCAGTCGACCCGCACTGCTCAAGCCACCGCCGGGAAGGGCCATGCAGCCCATCTGGGTCGCCGCTTCAAAGGCGGTCCAGAAGCCGAGAAAGGGTCCGAAGGAGAAAGCGAAAAACACCTTGTCGCCCGCATGTAAGCCGGCGGCGACGAGTACGCGTTGCCAATTGCCCAGCATCCATCGCCAGCTCTCCTGGGTGTCGAGCCACTTCATCGGCTTGCCCGTGGACCCACTCGTCTGACAATAGCGCGTGTAACGCGGGAGGGGGTAGGTGAGGTTTGTGCCATAGGGCGGATGATCGAGCTGGTCCTGCGCCCACTCGTCACGCGTCGTAAACGGGATCGACGACAAATCACCGAGCTCGGCGCCGGCGAACTTCTGTTGGTAGAACGGATTGGAGACCATGATCTCTTCCAGCAACGCAGCCAGGGCCTTGCGTTGTTCCATCAGCAGTTGGTTGCGATCGATCATCGCCGAGTTATCCCGTAAATACCGATTTCCGTCGAACGGAAAATGGGCTGAATCGTTTTCCTATGATAGGAATGATTTTTAAAACGCGTTCCCATCATAGGAACCACGTTGGTAGGGGGCATCAAGGCCGGGCCGAAGCGGTAGGAACCCCGGACTTGAGCTTTTCGGCAAGCACGGCATTTTCGGGGTCGAGGTCGAGGGCCGCCTGCCAGAACGACCGGGCCTCTTCCGGTTGATCGAGGCGGGCATGGACGTCGCCGAGGTGATCCTTGATGGTGGCATCGTCGGGAATTTGGGCGTGGGCGGCATCCAGGTCCGCGCGCGCATTTCCATAATCGCCCTTCATGTAATAAATCCACCCTCGGGTATCCAGGAAGGCCCCATTATCGGGTTCTTCCTGCAAAGCCTTGTTCACATAGCTCAAAGCCTTATCGAGCTGAACCCCCTGCTCGCTCCACATGAATGCGAGGTAGTTATACGCTTCGATATGTGTCCGATTGATCGCGATGCAACGCTCCAGCTGGATTTCCGCCTGGTCAAATTTACGCACCTGCTCGCAAGCGGATCCGTAGCTGAAATAAAAGAAGTCATCGAGGACCTCCGCCTCCCGCGTGTGCCCCTGCGCCATGGTTTCGGCATAGGCGTAGGCGGATATCGCAGCCTCAAACAAACGCGCACGCGCACTGAGCAGGCCGATATACAGATGCACTTCGGGCTCGATCACATCGAGTGAAACCTTGCGCAGGGTCTGCAATCCATCCCGATAGCGACTCTCCGCGTCGAGACCGACCACATGCTGGACGAAGCCCGCAAGGAACGCAGGGTTTAAAACCGAAGCGAGGATCAGGTGTTTGGCCGCCTGGTCGAGGTGCCCGGCTCCTTGTGCGGCGAGGGCGAAATTGTAGTGAAAATTCTGAGCCTGGTGATCCACCCCTTTGGCTTTGAGTTGCTCGTACACCTGTTCGAAGAGGGTGAGTGCATCGGTGAACCGTTTCTGCTGCAGGTAGATAAACGCAAGCATCTCGGTAATCCGGGAATTGTCCGGGAGCCGAAGCAACCCCTGTTCGAGGAGGGTTTGTGCGGCATCGATGTCGTCATCCACGGTGAGCAAGGCCGCTTTCCAGTACGACGAGGATTCAGCCGGCTCAAGCTTGGCGGCCTTCATGTATACGCCGCGCGCTCTTTCCGGCAAGGCTCCCTGTTCATAGAGGACGCCCAGGTAAAAAAGCGCATAGGCATTTTTGGCATCGGCCTGAAGCACGTTCAGCAACCGCTTACGTGTAATCAACGGATCGCCGACGGCTTTGCTCATGTCCTCGACCAGTTGTTCTTTAAAACTGAGGTTGTCGGGATCGAGCTGGTCGACGCGGATGTAGTAGCCCAGGCCTTTGGCAAAATTTTCACTCTTGATGTACAGGCGGCCGAGATGTAACAGCGCGGTTTTGTCTTCGGGACTGAGCGACAGGGCGGTTTCGAAGGCCTTGATGGCGGCCGAACGATTGCGGATCACCTCATCCGGCTCGATGGCCGCATCGGCCTGCTTTAAAAAAATCTCGGCGAGAAAGTAGTGGGCTTTCAGCGGCTCACGAGCGTGTTTGGTGCCCTCTTTCAAGGTGAGGATGGCCGCATCCGTCTGCCGGCTGGAAAACTGGATACGGGCCAGCTCCAGGTAAGGGCCGATGGTGCCGGGACGCTGCTTGATAGCAGCAGCATACTCGCTCTCGGCGCGATCATTCTGTTTGTAGGCCTGATGAATGACGGCCTTCCAGATGTGGGGATCGGCCCGCTCCGGAAGGAGCTCCGTCAATCGCTGAAGAATGTAAAGCGCCCGGTCTCGTTCATCATCGCGAATGAGCTCCTTGGCCTGATCGTAGATTTTCTCGGAGGCCTTGAGGTAGGTCGCAGGATCGGTGAGATTGTGTTCAAGCGACTGGAGAAAATTGGTTGCCGCCAGACCGGCCTCACGATGCTGGGCATGCAACATGCCCTGGCTGTAATGCGCAAGCGCTTTGGCGAATTCGAGGTTTACCGGGGTGAGCTGAGCTTCGCGGTCGAGGTCTTCCGGCCTGCCGTCGACGCCGTAGTTAACATCCTTCAGCGAGACGCGCGATCGAGGCTCAGTCCCCTTGGCCGAGGGATGATCTTCCTGGGAACCCGCACCTGAATCGCTTGAAGTTGTGTGTGCACGAGGAAACGTGGACGCATCCGTTGCAGATTGCTTTCTAAGCATCTGACAGCCGGACCCGATCCACACCCCGGAAAGGACCGTAACGAAGAGGCATTTGGAAATCATTTTCATGAAAGTATTCCAGGTGCCTTTCGCCGGTATATACAGAATATTACTTCTTTTTGTGACGGTCTGCGCGACGGCGCTTGCGGCGCTTGTGCTTCGCCATTTTGCGCAGGCGCTGCTTTTTTACTGATCCCATAGATACTCCAGTTTGCGGCTATTCAATTACAACCGCGGTTAAGATACTACTTTATTAAGTCCTAGTTCAATAATCCCTTCTGCGCCAGATTTCCTGAGCAGCGGGATAAGGTCACGTACATCGGCTTCCTGAACGACGGTTTCAACACTATACCACCCATCTTCGCTCAGGCTGTTGAGCGTGGGGGCGTGAAGGGCCGGAAGGGCCTTGGTGACGGCATCCAAGGCTTCTTTGGGTACGTTCATTTTTAGCAATACCCGGCTTTCCGCGTTGAGTGCGGCCTCGATGAGGAGGGCGATCTGCTCGATTTTCGACTTTTTCCATCCCGCTTCGGCCCATGCGGCCTTGTTGGCGATGAATTTGGTCGTCGATTCGAGGAGGGTATCGACAATGCGTAAATTGTTGGCGCGGAGCGAATTGCCCGTCTCGGTGAGCTCGATGATCGCATCGACGAGCTCGGGCGTTTTGACTTCCGTCGCACCCCAGGAGAACTCGACCTCGGCTTTTACCCCATGCTTTTCGAGGTATTGCGTGGCGATGCCGACCGCTTCGGTGGCGATGCGCTTGCCTTCGAGGTCTTTCACCGAGTTGATGGTGGAATCGTTGGGCACTGCGAGCACCCAGCGAACCGGGCGCATGCCGACTTTACCGTAGATCAGGTCAGAGACTTCAACCACGTCAGACTGATTTTCGGTAATCCAATCAAGACCGGTAATTCCCGCATCAAGCAGGCCTAATTCCACGTAATGGCTCATTTCCTGAGCGCGGATGAGGCGGATGACAATTTCGGGATCGTCGCAGGCGGGCACATAGGAACGGGATCCGGATTTTATGGAAAAACCGGCTTTTTTGAACAACCCGAAGGTCGCTTCCTGGAGGCTGCCTTTGGGCAATCCCAGACGAAGTGTGTTTTCGTTACTCATGTGTGTTTTTTTGGGGTTAAGAGCGGCGAACCATAGTAGATAAAAGGGCTTTGTCCATCCTTACTCGGTACTTTTTGCGCTGGCAGTTCTCCGTGCCGATCGCGTAGGCTCAACGGGTATGAAATTCAGCGCATCTACGGGAAATCGAGGTAAACACTGGCTGTCCAGGATCATTCCAAACAGTCAGAAGTTGCGTATGCTCAGCTATTTACCCAAAATTGAGGCCTGGCGCGAGGAAAAGGCTTCACAGGCCCAACTGTTTAAGAACCGGTACGACATGTACGCGTGGATCAATCAGGAGATGCTGAGCGGAAATGCGATCGACTATCTCGAATTCGGGGTCTTTAAAGGGGATTCGATCCGAAAATGGAGCGAAATCAACACAAACGCCGATTCACGGTTCTGGGGCTTTGACACCTTCACGGGCCTGCCGGAAGACTGGGACCGGGTAATAAATCCGCTGGCCGAAAACGCCTTCGATACGGGAGGCAAGCCGCCGGACATCCCCGATGTCCGGGTGCAATTCGAGAAAGGTCTGTTCCAGGACAGCCTGCCCGACTTCCTGTTCAGGCAATCCTTCCGCTCGCCCTTGGTGATCCATAACGACTCGGACCTGTACTCCGCGACGCTCTACGTGCTGACCCGAATGAATGAGTATTTCGCTCCGGGAACCATCGTCATCTTCGACGAATTCTCTACCGTCTTCGACGAGTTCCGGGCGCTGGAGGATTTCTGTGCGGCCTATGTGCGGAGCTACAAAGTCCTGGCGGCGACCCGTTCACGGGAGAGCTACTATTCCCAGGTCGCCATCCAACTGGACTAACTCAGTTTACGACGTCGTCGTAGTCGTTGAGCATCATCCAGCCCTCGCCGCTTCGCCCTTGCAGGCTCAAGGTCTGCACCTGGTTGGCGCGCAGCATGGAAACCGGAACCTTCAGGAGAAAGATGCCAAAGCTGTCGTGAGCACGCCGCTTTAGCTCAAACGTGAGCGTACAGCCCTCCCCTTCCCACACCCGGTCGCCTTGGACCTTGGATGCAATATCAAACAAGGCCTGGTCGTTCAGCTGAAAGGTGAAGGTGGCCTGCTTGACGGCGTCGATCGCACCGGCCCAGATAAAGGTGATCGGTTTCCCGTGCCGGGTATGTTGCAGGGTTACCTTCTCCGTCTCCCAGCTGATCGGCTTGGTCGTATCGTAGCCATACGCCCACCAGGAGTGTTTGGGCTCATCCCGATAGGTGGGATATTTTCCGGCATTCGGTGAGCGCTGCACCCGGGCCACGCCCTGGACGATGGGTGAACCAACGAGAGCAGGCGGCGGAACAGGAATCACCAACTTCGGGGTCAGGGCATCTGCAACGCTTCGCGCGGCCTGCAAATCTACCAATAATTTCTTCAAGGTTTTGCGGACGGTCAATGCATCCTGAATTTTGTTTGCCTTGGTTAGTTTGACTTCGAGGGCGGTCAGCTGATCGCCGTATTGCTTGATGCGCACCACCCGTTGCTGGGCGGCGGCGAGCTCGAGCTTTTTGCGCTTCTGGGTATAAATGCCATACAGGCGGCGGACGGGTTCGGCGCTGGTGGTCGGCTCCTCGATCGTCACGGACGAAGCATCAATCGTTTTACGCACTTCAAGCACCAGGTCGAGGGCGCCTTTTTCGCGCGCCAACTGTTCGAGTTTTTCGAGCTGAACGCGGTATTCGGCATCCCACGTATCCCGTGGGGCCTGCAAGGAGGCGAGGTGCTCTACCAGGCCGTTATCCAGTTTATTAGCCAGGCCAGGATCTTCACCCTGGCCACGGATGGTGGTGAAGATCAGCGCGAACATCAGCAGCTGAGTTATCGGGTGGAGACGCATGATTCCTTATAGGTCGGCGACCGCTATCTGGCAATCTTTGAACCCTGGGTCCTTGCGCTATTGAGTCCGCAAACGAAAGGCCCACCAGGGAGCGGCCGCGCTCCAGGCCTGGCCTTGAAAATCCGGCAAGGTCAACTCCGTGCTCACCCCGGTGGCCGGCAAGCCATTGGTCAACACCAGCCAACCGGCGGGATTGAAGGTACCCGCGGCATCGTTGCTGTAGAGCAGGTCGTAGACCCCAGCGGCTTCGGAGTCCCAGCGGAGCGTCAGGGTCTCCGTCGGTTCATCGAAGCGGATGAGGGAAAAGCGGGGAGGTACAGGTGGCAAGCTGGTCAGCGCCTGAATATTATCGATGCCGATTGTGGCAACGATGGCATCGCCATGACTATCCGGCGTGGCCTGGGCGGACAGGATCCGTACCTTCTGGAGGTTGCTCAGCACGCTCGCATAACTCCCTGCACCCAGCGGCGACATGGCTGTCTCGCGAATATCAAAGACCAGGTGTTGCCACGTCCCATTGGGCGGCACCTCGATCGCTGTGGTCGAGCTCCAGCTCGAACTTCCTTCGAAGGTGATCCGCAAATACAAGGTTTCGGCTGCGGACAGATTTCTGACGTCGCAGGCGATATACGAATACCCCCCGGCGAGAAAGTTACCCGCCCAGTTGCCCTGATTGAAGAAGACCATTTTGCTCCCTTGCCCACCCCCACCCGTCGACGCGTACTGCAGGTAGCGATCCAGCGGCCCGGCGGGTCCCCCCGCCTGGTTGACGGGGGAAACGACGGCCTTCCCCTTCCTCCACCCCTGGGTGCTTCCGTCTTCAAAGTCGTCGAAGAGGACGGGCAGGCCCGCATATGTGCACCCAAGGATGGTCCATATGAAAAAGCAGGTAATCTGGTGATGGGTCGGCATTGGAAATAAAATAGTCCACGAGCGAAAAACCGTATACCGCTTAGCGCTCGCGGAAATCATCTGGGTCAGACCTTAAGATCTTTATCTGTGACCGCGCCTTCAGAGGCCGAAGAAACCGTAGCGGCATATTTAGCTAGTACGCCACGCGTGTAACGGGGCTTGCGTTGCTTCCATTTCGCATGGCGCAGCTTCATCTCCCTGGCCGTAATCTCCAGGTTCATCTCGCGCTTCTCCGCATCGATCGTGATGACGTCGCCATTTTTGATCAAGGCGATCGGTCCACCGACGTAGGCTTCCGGGGTGACGTGACCGACAACGAATCCGTGCGAACCGCCGGAAAAGCGTCCATCGGTGATCAGGGCGACGTCTTCACCGAGCCCACGCCCCATCACGGCGGAGGTCGGACTCAGCATCTCACGCATACCCGGTCCCCCGCGGGGGCCTTCGTCGCGGATGACGATCACATGGCCTTTTTTAATCGTGCCATCGAGAATGGCGGCCAGCGCCTTCTCCTCGGAGTTGTACACTTTAGCTTTGCCGGTGAAGCGAAGGCCTTCCTTGCCACTGATTTTGGCGACCGAACCGGTCGGGGCGAGATTGCCGTAGAGAATGACGAGGTGACCGTCCTTCTTGATCGGATTGGTCATGGGCCGGATGATATCCTGGCTCTTCGGGTACGGCTTTATCTGGGCCAGATTTTCTTTCAGAGTTTTTCCGGTTACCGTCATGCAATCGCCGTGCAGAAGGCCTTCCTTCAACAGGATCTTCATCAGGGGAGCGACGCCACCGATGGCGACGAGTTCGGACATGACATATTTCCCGGACGGCTTGAGATCCGCCAGCAGCGGCGTGCGCTTACCAATGCGCGTAAAGTCATCAATCGACAACTTTACATTGGCCGTGTGCGCCATGGCAAGCAGATGCAGGACCGCGTTGGTGGAGCCGCCGAGTGCCATGATCACGGTGATCGCATTTTCGAAGGCCTTCTTGGTCATGATATCCAGGGGACGGATATTTTTTTCGATCAAATACAGCACTGCCTTTCCGGCCGCATGGCAGTCATCCCGCTTCGCTTTGGAAACGGCATTCTGTCCCGAGCTGTTGGGCAGACTCATGCCCATGGCTTCAATCGCGGAAGCCATGGTATTGGCGGTGTACATGCCGCCACAGGAACCGGGGCCGGGAATGGCTTCGCACTCGATTTCGACCAGCTCGTCGTCATCGATGAGCCCGTTGGCATGCTGACCGACGGCTTCGAACACGGAGACAATATCGACGTTCTTTTTCTTATGCTTGCCCGGCTTGATGGTGCCGCCATAAACAAAAATGGAGGGGCGGTTGAGTCGGGCGATACCCATCAGGCATCCGGGCATGTTTTTATCGCAACCGCCGATGGCCACCACGCCGTCAAATGCCTGGCAACCGACGACGGTCTCGATGGAGTCTGCGATCACATCGCGAGAGACGAGGGAGTACTTCATCCCTTCGGTGCCCATGGAGATGCCGTCTGAAATGGTGATGGTGTTAAAGATTACGCCTTTCCCTCCGGCGGCATCGACACCCTTGCAAGCCTGCAGGGCCAACTTGTCGATGTGCATGTTGCAAGGGGTAACCATGCTCCAGGTGGAGGCGATACCAATCTGGTTCTTATCAAAATCTTCGCGGCTGAAGCCTACGGCATGCAGCATGGCCCGGCTGGCCGCACGCTCGACCCCCTGCGTGACCTCACAGGAGTGGGCGGTTGAACAGCAGCTGGCGTCGGTTTTTTTCTTTGTGCTCATAACAATCTTTCAATGGGGTTTATCGTAAGGCAGGAGTTTAGAGAGCACGATTAAATCATCAATCTTTTCCTGTGGAATAGTCGTCGGTGTTTCAGGCAGCATGGCGCGCAGCGTACATAACGGTTCCACGGCCCGCTCATAAAACTGCAGGACCGCCTCCCATTCGCTGAACAGGAAGCGATGGAGTGCAGTGCAGGATGGTTCCGGCAAGCGGTTCAACCAGTCATCCACCGCATCTTCAAGCTGTTCGGGACGCCCGGAAAACCACTCGTCCAGGGCGTCATGAAGGGTCGCGTCCATCCGTTCATGTTCGATCAAACCCTGACGTGGAAAGCGGGGCCCCATCAAAAACACCGGGAGATCGTGCATGCCCTGAGGTTCATGTGCAAACGCCCAAAGGACGCGCAGCAGGGCTCGATACGCCTGACGGGACTGCCGACGGCTTTTAAAGGCACCATACCAGGTAAGGGTATCATCGGTTCGATAGGGCTCAAGCTGCCAGTCAAAGGACATCCCATTCGGCCGCAAGGCAAAGCCAATACAGGCATAGGTGAAGGTGCGGGTGTTCACCTGATTGTACGGTGGATCATAATTTCGGATCAGGAAGTTTTCACGCATCAGGGCGCCCGCCTCATCGCTGCATACCTCATAACGGACGCTGGCAACGAGCTGAAGCAGGCGCATGACCTTACGAGGAACGGAATCGGCATGTGCGTGCACATAACTGGACAACCGTTTGCGCAGATCGACCGCTTTGCCAACATACAAGATGGATCCCCCGTCATCCAGCATGATGTAAACCCCAGGTTGATGAGGAACGCTGCGCAGAAAAGCATCCGATATGCGATCCTTGAAGCGATTTCCAGGGGGAAAGAGCGATGATTGATGTGAAAAACCCATGGTTGCTACTTCACAAATCCTGGTGCCCGATCACGGAAAAACAACTTTTTCGAGCAGGCGTTTGACGGGGACAGGAGCGTTTATATCACGAAGCGGCACTCTTATTGCTTTATATTCCTTCCAGAATGGCATTGCTGGAATAAAACCGGCATGCCAGCATTAATTAAATGTATTTTTCAGACAGAATACTCCGATCTGAAACGCGGTCATCTGCCCATATTTTAGAAATTACGAAGCATGCGAAAGACAAAGACCAGCCTGAAAATAAAGTACAGCTTTTATGGTGTCCTCATTTTATCCGGCATCTTCCTCGTAGCGGGCTCGCAGTATCTGACGCATCTTGAAACGACCAGCACCGCCCGGCTGCAGAACGACTTGGAACTGCATGCGAATTTATTCCAGCATGGATGTGTCGATACGGATGCATTCGAATCCTTACCCCGCCTGAGAGCGTTCAGCGATGAGCTCATGACGCGACCGTACATCACCGGGATCAGGATCACCGAGCTGCCCAATTTCAACTTGGTGGCTCGGGTCAGCTCGACTTCAGACCGGGACCCCATCTCTTCCCGCGCGATCACCGGGGCAAACGGCGAGGTGATCGGCGAGCTTCAGCTCCAGTACACCCACGCTCAGATTGTGGAGGAGACTGACCAGGCGCGCAAGCAACTCCTCCTCCTGTACCTGCTGATCCTAAATGGCCTGGCCCTGCCCTGGGTCTGGTTCAACGGCACCCTGGACCGCACCTATGGTCAGGTTATCTCCACCTTGAAACGCGTAGACAGCGGCGACCTGAAGACCCGTATCGACCCCAACAGCGGAGGGCTGCTGGATGTGGCCAAATATTTTAATCAGATGCTGGACTCGATCGAACAGAGTAATGGAAAGCTACACCTCTACGCAACCAAGCTGGCCGAAAAAAACTCACAGCTGAATCGTGACGCGGTTGTGCGCAAAAACGCCGAACGTCTGGCTCAGCAGAATGAACGTAAATTTTATGCGATCTTCAACCAGACCTTCCAGCTGATCGGGATGATTCGACCCGATGGCAACATTCGCGAGATGAATGAAAATTTTCTGAAGGTGATGGATGCCCGTAAGGAGGACGTCAGAAATCGTCCGTTTACCGAACTGCCCATCTGGGGCAACGACCCGGAGATCATCCGCAAAATTCACCTGGCTATCCGAAACTCGGCTCAAGGTAATTTTTACCGTGAAGAGCTCTGCCTGAAAAATAATCAGGGTGAAGATGTCTACTATGACTTTTCGTTGAAACCCGTCATCGATGAAAATGGGAGTATCCTCATGCTGATCCCGGAGGGTCGCGATATTACGGGGCGGGTGAAAGCAGAAATCGCCTTGCAGGAAACCGAAGCACAAGTCCGTCAAAGCCAGAAAATGGAAGCGATTGGACGGCTTGCAGGGGGGATTGCACACGACTTCAACAACCTGCTCACCTCCATCCTGGGCTTCAGCAACATGGTGATGGAATCGCTGGATCCCCAAACCAACGCGGAAAGCCGTGAGGACCTTCAAGAAGTTATTTTCGCATCGGAAAAGGCGCGCGGGCTCACCCAGAAACTGCTCATGCTGGCCCGAAAAAAGATTTACCACGTAGAGCCCATTCACCTCAATGAGATGCTCAATCAGATGGAGAAGATCATCCAGATCTCCCTGCATGAGGACATCGAACTGGTCACCGACTACGACCGCGATATCGAATACATAGAAGCCGATTCGGTATCCCTGGAACAGATTATCATCAACCTCGCGGTGAACGCCAAGGATGCGATGCCGCGTAGCGGCCGCCTGTATATCACCACCCGACATGTTGAATTGGATGAAGCGTTCCTGAGCAGCTACGACCATGCGAAGCCCGGCGACTACGTCATGCTCTCGGTACGCGATACGGGCAGCGGGATTCCTCCTGAAGTGGCCGAACACATATTCGAACCCTTTTTCACGACCAAGGAGCCCGGCAAGGGCACCGGGCTGGGCCTGGCGACGGTCTACGGATTGGTGCATCAGTTTGGCGGAATTATCACCCTGGAAACCGAGCCCGGTCGAGGTACAGAGTTTCGTCTGCTGTTCCCTGAAACCAGTTACGCGCCAGTTGAAACAGCGACGGATTCGAACCCGATTCGGGATGTCATACCTCATGGAACCGAAACGATCCTCCTCGTCGAGGACGAATCCGCGGTCCGCAAACTCGGAAAACGCATGGTCGAATCACTCGGGTATGAAGTGTTGATGGCACGCGACGGGGAGCAAGCCATCGAAGTGTATGAATCGCACCCGGGGAAGATCGACATGGTTGTGACCGATGTCGTCATGCCGCGCATGTCCGGGCCGGATATGGTCCGTCGCCTGTTGAGCAGGCAAGCCGATCTGAAATTCATGTATGTATCCGGCTTTACCAAGGATAAGATGATGGTACACGGGGCCGATGACGATGCGCCGATCCTGCAAAAGCCTTACTCCATCGAGCAGCTGGGATGTAAAATGCGCGAGGTACTTGACAAGGCCAACGCCCAGAAGGTGATCAGCGAGAACAGATAGCGAGCTTCAGCGCAACCGGGATTGCGGGGGCGGGGCTTGATACTGTTCGAAGAACGCGATCACCTGATCCCGGTAGAGATCCCCGTACCGTAAAAAGGCATCGGTATGATGCCCCCCGGGAATGGTCACCAACACTTTCGGCTCTCCAGCCTCCACGTAGAGCCGTTCCCCGTGTGCATACGGAATCGTGCGATCATCCGTACCGTGTATAAACATGATCGGTACCGGACTGATTTCAGCCACCCGCGGACCGGGACTGTATCCATTGCCGATCACCAACAGGGCGAGCAGCTTTTTGACGGGCCAACCGCCGGGGAACGTCCCCAGGGCACTCTCCACCATGCTTCGATAGGAGTAAAAGGTGGAATCAATCACCACCGCAGAAACGCCTTCTGTGTACCCGCGACCGAGGATGGCGAGGGCGTTCGCACCTCCCAGACTTTGCCCAAGCACGTACAGGGGTTGCCCGCCCGTGAGATCGTTCCTCGACCGTAACCACATGAGGGCGGCAGCCGAATCCAGGTAGCCCCCTCTGCGCGTGGGTCGCTTGGACTCGGATGCGCCATAGCCGCGATAGTCAACCATCAGCACATGATACCCGCGTGGTGGAAGCCATTCGATATAGCCTGCATGGGCGGTCAGGTTGGCGGCGTTTCCATGAAGGTGCAGCACCGTGCCCTGCGGCTCCTTCGTCCGGGCGGGTATCCACCGGGCTTGCAGGCGCGTCCCATCCAGGCTGTTGAAGGTCACATCCTCATAGGGATAGGCGGGCGTCTCGTACACCTGCTGGTCGGGATAATAAAAGTGCCGACTGGCGCACCCCGCGTGAAACAGGAGCGCGAGCAGAGAAACCAGTTGCACGACCCGGGGCTTCACCCCTTAAAAATCAGGAATTTCCGGCAGGCGTAATTGACGAGGACGCTGGCCACGATCGAAACGCTGAGGGCCAGGTAACGCAGCATCTCAACCAGGTCGAAGCGAACGACCAACCACTGCCCCAGGGGCGTACCAATGCAGAAAGCCAGCGTGCTCGCACCGAGGAACAGGACCACTTCTTTCCCACGACCGTGACGTCCGGGCTTAAACACCCAGAGAATGTTGGTCACGTAAGCGACAACGTTACTCGGGACAAAAGCAATGATACTGGCCAGCGTATAATTGAATCGGCTGTCCTCGGATACGGGCAACCAGTAGGTGGTCACCAAGGCGAACACACCCGCAAAGGTTGCGGTCGCGAGGACCCCAGCCACGCCGTATTTAACGAACTGCACAAATGGATGTGCATCGTGGCTCATCAAGTGACGAATGAGGGCCGCCAGCGAAGGTTTGGATGCCTCCGCGTCAGGCACTGGCGCCTGCCTGGATTCCGACATCAGGCCTCAATGGCTGCGCCGGCTTCCGTATCGTTGGCCCACTGTCGAATCGCTTCCGGCAATCCGATCACGCTCACGAGCTCGGCTTCGACCTCGCCCTCTTCAGAGGGGATCAACACCTTCTCGCCCGCGGGCATACCGATGAGCGCCTGAGCCATGGCGGTGTCCGAAGAAATAATTCCCAGGCCTTCATCCGAATCCATTTCACCGAGAATGTGGTACTGAACTTCCCGGCCATCCTGGAAGCGGATCACTACGGTTGTTCCCAGCCCGGCAAACTCAAACGGGTAGCCGGCAAAGTCGGCCGGTGCCACCTGGTCCAGCCACAGTCCCACATCGCCCGCTTCCTGCTGAAGCTTGGTTTGGTGATCTTTAGCGGCATGGTATTCGAAGTTCTCGCGCAGGTCGCCGTACTCGCGAGCTCGATCGATTTCTTTTGCATTTTCCGGCATATCCTTTTCGCGAAGTCGTTTGAGACGGCTCTGGCGCGAGGCGTACGTGCGGGCTGAACAGACCCGGCGACGGACCTTCTTCCCGGCGTTTTCGGCTTTCCCGGAAATGATCTCTTCCAGCTCGGGACAGACCTTTACCAGGTTGCCCATAACGGAACCGTGATCCAGCTTTTCCCATGCCGTGCTGTCCTTGATCGCCTGGGCCATGTTGCGGCGTTGGCGTTCGTCCATCTGATCGGTAACCTTGGCCAACCAGTCCGGATTCCGGAAGAGCTCTTTCAATCGATTTCGAATCGTGAGGCGCTCGCCATTGACATCGTCATTCGCCACGTTTTTCAACACGCGAACCACGAGGTCATGCACGGCACCCAGCTGCCACTCAGCAACTTTTTCCATGTTGCTGGCCAGCCAGAACATGACTGATCCCTCTGCTTCCCACTGACTCCAGGGCCGACGAATGGCTTCGGCAACCAGCGGTTCATGCTGATGCCTGACCAATTGGGAAATAGCTTCATTCAGGGCCGTGTAAGGCAGTTGAGGAATCGATTCGCTCAGGAGATGGGTGGCTTTCTCCGGCTCCAGATTCAACAGAAACTCGAAAAGGCCTTTAACCTCTTTGGCTTGCAAGCTATTGACGATTTCGAGGAACTGCTTCAAATCAAACAAGCGTTCCACAAAGGGGTCGGAACCGGTTTCTGCAGGCAGAACACCCAGCTGACCACCGATCAGCATGGCCTTAACCATCAGATCATCCTGCGAGCCCTGAGCCCCCTTGACCACGAAGCTCAAGCGAGCGATCACGAGTGCTTTCTGGGATTCCGAGAGCTCCGTAGACGCGGCGTCCAAAACAAATTCATTGAGGTCAGCCAGAATGACTTCCATGTCGCGCTTTTCGCCCAGCTCGTCAAACCATTGATCATCAAAGGCCTTCTCCTTACCCAAAAGAACGATGGGTTCATTGCGCTTGCTGGGAATGACCACCAGCGGATCCGCTTTCAACCCTTTGCGAGCGGCATCCCAGAACTTTTTCCATCCGTCGTCCGAGACAAAGCGGGGCACCAGTAACTCTTGAATAATCGGCGCGGGTTTAGGTCCATAACTGCGGAGGACCAGGCGAACGATCTCGGGCTGATCCGATGCCATCATTTCGGCAAAGCGCTCCGGATACAGGGCCGCCTGAGCATGCAGGTGATGCTCGTCGATCAGCTCCAAAGATTCCGCGACATACGACAGCGCCATCTGGTGCATCGGGCGATCTACAAAATCGACCTCCACCTTGCCCTCTTGAAAGATCAAGGCGTTGACCTTGCCAAAACCCCAGGTACGCTCGTAGACATACGCCCCTTCTTTAAGATCATACAGGGTCTTGAACCGCCGGTAGTTCTCCATCGGCTTCAGCCGGACGTCATCCCAGCTGCAGCACTTCACCATGAGCTGGACTTCGCGATTGTCTTTAAAACATTCGTTCAGGCGGTCGACGATTTTCGTTTTCCAGGGGCGATCCGTTGGATGCCAGCTGACCAGGAGATCAATAACCGCAATCGCATCATCAGGTTTCTCTTTACGCGTATAGGTTTTGAGCAACTTATCGATGAACTCCTCCGCCTTGGCCTGCTTGCCTTTTTCCTTCAATTCAGCCAGTTGCGCGAGGAGGAGCGTGGGATCTTCCGCGTCTTCCAAGGCCTTTTTAATCCCGCTTTCCAATTCATCCGTCATAAATCACATCCTAATGCTTCATATCCATCTGCCTGACGGCCGTCTGTGACCACCTCTCAGGCAAATTGCCAAAAAAAATACCGGGTAAGACATCATGACACACCCCAGCTGTCAAGGTCATAGAATGGATGAAAAGGACGCCTTTCCCGGATATGACAACTCCATCATCAAAAAGACAGCTCCGCGAACTAAACAAGCTGGCTAAGGTGTGGTATTTTTGTATATATGAATGAAATTAATCCTTGCCAAGGATTTGCACGCACCGATATAAAGTAAAGCTGTTCAACAAACATACCTAGAGGGTCTCACGTTATGAAAATGAATTATGTAGTATCAGTTGGAATCGCGCTGTTGTCCACCGTGTGGGTGCAGGCACAGACGGTATATTCAGTGAATGTGGTCGGCTTCCAGAAGCTGCAGATCCCTCCCGGCGGCTTTGCCTTCAGCTCCACCCCTTTCGATGCTGGCACGAACACCCTGAATGGGGTGATCGGTAAGCAAGGCGAGGATATCGGCTTAGGAAATGGTGACTCCATCTTCACGTGGGACGGGGTTGGCTACAAAAAGTTCGTTCGATTCCCGGAAACAGGTGCCGATGCACGCGACGGCCTCTGGGTTGATGCAAGCTTCACGATCGCTACAAACGACATCGCCACGGGAACAGGTTTCATCTACCAGAACAAGCAGGCAACCACGCAGGAAATTGTGGTGGTCGGTGAGGTGCTCGATGATACCCAGAATTCACTGGCGGTTCCGGCAGGTCTCTCCCTGCTGAGCTACTCCTACAGCTCGGACATCCCGCTGAACGGCACGTCACTGACGAACCTGGCAACGCAGACTGACGAAATTTTCGTCTTCGACACGGCAAGTCAGGGTTACCAGAAATACACGTATTTCGCGAACGTAGGCGATCCCGTCCGCAACTTCAAGTGGCTGGACGCAGGCTTCCTGCCAACGGATCTGGTGCTGGAAACGGGCAACAGCTTCTTCTATCGCAACAAAGCTGCTGGTTTTGTATGGACCGAAGACCTTCCATATGATTTACAGGGCAACTGAATTAAATTTCCGAAACACTTAGAAACTTCCGAGACTATCACATGAAAAAAATTATCTCCACATTCAGCATCTCGCTTCTCGTCAGCGCTGGCGCTTTCGCAGACATCGACTGGTCGGGTAATGCGAACGCCATTCTGGGACCGGACAATCCCGATAATCAATTGGAAACCGGCTTTAACACGCCGCTGACAGGAAATGCGTTTAACTCAGGTGCGGGCTATTTTGTCCAACTCCTGAACGCAGGTTCTGACGGCATCAATGCAATACCCGCGATTATCGGATCAGCTGCTGAGCTCACTGGGAGCAACGGTGCGTTCGGTGATGATATGGTTGTAGCCACGCGCTGGATCGGTGCTGGACGCTTCGTGGATACGAACGGCAAGTGGGATTCCGGCAACCCCTACGGTTCTGGATTCGAAGAAGCAGGCAACTACTTTGTCCGCACATGGGTCGGCATCAGCCCCGATGGCGGCAGCGTAAGCACCGGAGCGGCTGACGCGGCTCTTCCGCCCGCTCGTATCAACGGGCCGGTTGAGTTCTGGTGGTATGGCGAATCGGCTGTAGTGTCGAACCCGGGTGACGGCCAGGGTGCACCAGCGCTTAACACGCTGGACTTCACCACAACGCCTTTCGTTGCGAACCAGCAGGTCTCCACCATTCCCGAGCCGTCAAGCTTGGCTTTGATGGTGATGGGCGGTGCCATGGCCTTCTTCCGTATCCGTCGCAAGAAGTAAGCAACACCCTTTCATAACGATTAAAGCGGCAACTTCGGTTGCCGCTTTTTTTTATCCCTACTTCATTCACCCCGAATGCTTCCATGGCACGTGTAAAATCAGAACAGGACCGGATCAAACTCGTCGACTTTCTCGCGGAGACCAAGGGGATCTCCAAAGGTGCGGCAAAGAAGCTGGTCGATTCCAAGTCCGTATACGTAAACGGAAAACGAGTATGGATGGCCAAACATGAGCTGAATGCAGGAGATGAAGTCATCTCTCGTGAAGCCAAGTCCACCATCATCGCCACCGCTGCCGCCCCACTCGCGGTTGAAATCCTCTTTCACGAACACGGACTGCTGGTCGCCAACAAACCCGCCGGGATCACCACCAACCACAAGCAGGCCAGTCTGGAGGCCCTGATCCAGAAGCAGGAAAACAACAATCGCTTAAAGGCCGCACATCGTCTCGATAAGGACACCAGCGGCTGCGTCATCTTCAGCGAACGGCCGGACGTAATCGACCACCTCATCAAGCAATTTAAAGAACGCACGGTTAAAAAACAGTATCTGGCCATCGTGAAGGGCAATGTGGACTTCAAGGAGCGCACCATTCGCTCCCCCATCGAACACCGCGAGGCCATCACCCATTTCACCTGCCTGCGCAGAGGGAAGGCGTACTCGCTCGTACAGGCGGAGATTGAAACCGGGCGTAAACACCAGATCCGGATCCACCTGCACCGCCAGAAACACCCGGTCGCCGGGGACAAAGACTATCACACCCCCGGGCGACTCGACCGAACCGAGATGGCCGTCACACGCATGATGCTTCACGCCTCATCGATCTGCTTCCGGATTCCAAAGACCGGAAAGACCGTAACGGTAACCGCTCCCCTGCCGGAAGACATGAAAGCGCAGCTGAATCGTCTGGGCATCAAACCTCCGGCCACCTGAAGAAAGGCTGCGCTCTTTTCCGATCGGCCCCAGCAGGCGGATGCCCCATAAGCGCCAACGGGTTACGGTGAAGGAATCACGCGAAAATACAGATCGTCCGCGGTTATATTGCCTACTGTCACGGTCGTATTGGTTTCGGTCGCCCCAATATCCTGCTGCAACGCCGTCCAGCTGAGTGCATTCGTCAGCACGCTGGTCGCCTCGATATCGTAGGATCCGGCAGGCATGCTTACCCAGGTGATCGTCACATCCGGCAAGGCCACGAGAAGGTCCAGAATTTCAGGTTTCTCCTGTTGAGCGGTGACGAGCTGGTCCGCGGAAAACCCGACGGACTGGGTGAAATCGATGGCAACCAGATCCGCGCCTGATACATCCACATAATCAACCAAACCGGAATCGCCATACCACCAGAACGGCCCGGATGCGTCGGTATAAGCTGCCGGAATGCGTGCCGCAACGCCCCCTGCCTGAACGATAGTCGAATCCGGGCTGATCCCCGCCCAGGCCCGGACATAATACTTGCCGTTCGGATCATCGGAAACCGGATTTCCAGAATCCCATTTACCATTGGTAAAAGCCGGATCTGCGGGAAATACGAATCGACCTGCTCCGATCCAGCGAACACTCTTGATCACATCGTCGGACTGAACCCCCGTACCCGCACCAAAATCGGGTGAAACACTCGCAGGTATGGGGTCGATCACCCCGTTCGGACCCGCATAGATGAGCTGAACAAAATAACCTGAAGCAGCGGAAAAAGCGTCTCCTAACAAGGGGGTGGCGAAACTGGTCTCGGCCCGATCACCGGGAACATCAGGACCCAGAATCGGATTCGTCTCTGCGGACCAATTAATATCCGCAGTGACAACCGTCGCGCATAGCGCCCCCAAACCTACCAGAAAATGCTTCATACCTTAAACCTACACAGAACGCGGCGAATGATTAAAGACAAACCTAATCACGGCCGCTATTAGCTCGCAGGCTCCGATCACACTTGCTGGCTCCAGCCACGACATGCAGCCAATCATCCGCCATTTGATTGGCATGCATATGCTCCAGCACGGATGTGCGTCCGGCAAGCCCGACTTGCTTTCTGCGAGATGCATCCCTCAACAAACCCTCCAGCACATCCGCTAGGGCATTCGCGTTATCCGGCTCAAACAGGCAGCCTGCCCCTCGCTCGATCAGCTCGGGAAAGGCCCCGTGAGCGGGCTGAACCACGGGAATCCCCGCCGCCATGGCTTCGAGCACAAACAAGCCCTTCGGCTCATGATAAACGGTGGGCACGGAAAACACATCCAGCTGCTCGAGGAAATCCTGCTTGCCCTTCCAGTCCACCTCTCCGGCATATTCAAAGCGGTCCGCCAGCCCCGCTTCCCTCAACTTGGAAAACTGCTCTTCCGCATACGCTTTATGCTGCTCGCCCAGCCAACCCGCAATCTTCAGTCGAGCGATTTCAGCGCCCGGTTGACGCGCCAGGCGAATGAACGCGTCCACCAGGATGTGCAAGCCTTTCTCAGGTGCCAGCCTGGCGAGAAACCCGATGGTATAGGTGTCCTCATCACGCTCGCGCATGGGCGCTGCAAGGTGCCGCACATCCAGCCCCAAGGGCACAACATGAATCTTCTCACCCGGGATGTGCAGCAGGTCCTGCATGAAGGCCGCGTAATAGTGCGTATGTACAATAAATCCATCGACCTCCTGCGCGATGGCGCGCACGCGCTTCAATGCGTCGCTCTTATACGGTTCAACCAGATCGAGTAGAAAAATATCATCGCCCTGCAGCGTCACCCAGACCGGCACCTTCAGACGCCGGCGCAGCTCCGGAATGCATCCGGCGATGATGACGTTCGTGAAGACCACTACCTCCGGATTCCGCTCTTCCGCGAGGTAGCGGCATAAATAGGTGACCTCTTTGCGCTGATAGCCATCCAGGCCTTTCAGCATGGAGATTGTCAGCTCTCCCAATTCCTTTGCATTCACGCTGAGACTCCCGGAGGCCACTCTGCGTATAAACGATGGATTATCCAGGAGGTGATCCAGCCACTTCGGCAGGTGGCGAAACAGGGGTATTTTCTGCTGCAGAAACACGTTCACGCCGCCGAAAAATACGCGGTCCACACTGTAGTCCTCCTGCTCAATGCGAATCGGCGTGTAGGTGGGCAGGAGCTCCACATCAACCCCTTTACGAATCAACGCACCGGCCAGCGTATTATCGTTCATACACGAGCCGCAATACATGCCTCCGGCACCGGCGGTGATGTAAGAAATCTTCATCGGCGTTTGATACCTGCGATCAAGCATGCGGTCAACCACGCCCCGAACAACACCGCGCCTGCCCAGCGTGTCAGCCCCGCCTCGAAGATCACCGTCGCGTTGAACACGATGAACATCCAGAACAGGGTCAGGCCGAGCCTGATCCAGGTCGGCCTGCGACGGTAGGCATCCTCACTTTTCCACCACCAGCATACGTCAGCAAGCCAGGTCAGTAGAAAAGCATAATTAAACCAGACCCCACCGCCATAGGCGCGGCCCACCACCTGCAGGGTTTTCTCGGCTGTATCCTGAACTGCGGCCGCATGACTCCAGTGGTGAGCGAAGTGGAAGGCCAGCATGACATGGACGATCATCAGCAGGCAACCCGCGGTCCAGACCGCACGATCCGCTCGCGTGAACCCGGCGCCCCCGGCTTGCCGAATCAGCAAGAGGTAACCCGCGAGCAGGGAAAGCCGTACCGTCCAGCGTATCATCAGTTCGTCCATGAAATCGGCTTCGATTGATCCAGCTATTCTGATACCGTCCCCTCATGAATCCAACCAGAAGAAATTTCATGCAAACCGGAGGCCTCGCACTGCTGGCCCAACTCGGCACACGCGCACAAGGCATGAAGCCGATCGTCCGCAAGGGACAGCAGCGGCTCAACCTCAGCCTCGCGGCCTACTCCTTTCGCGACCTGCTGCCCAACTACCGCAGCAGCAAAGAGCCCAAGGCGACCCCCATGGATATCCTGGGATTCATTGATTACGCGGCGACCCTGGATATCGATGCCGTCGAACTCACGTCCTATTTTATTCCCGACCCCTGCCCGGCAGACCTGGCCAACGAAATCAAACGTCGCTGCCATATCGCGGGGCTCGACATCAGCGGTGGAGCCATCGGAAACAACTTTGCGTACGGTCCGGGCGATGTGCTTGACCAGCAGATGGACTACACCGAACGGTGGATCAAATCATATGCCGCGATGGGTGCACCGGTGATCCGCGTGTTTGCGGGCCACCCCAAAGGCAAGGGTGCCGACCACGATCAGGCAGTCTTAAACATCAAGCGAAACCTGAATACCGCCTGCGACATCGCGGGAAAACATGGCGTCATCCTGGCCATGGAAAATCATGATTTCACCACCGACGTCGACCGCTTTCTCGACATTGTTGAAGCCATCGACAGCCCCTGGTTTGGGGCCAACCTGGATACGGGCAACCTGGCCCCGACGCCGGATCCCTACGGCCAACTGGCGCGCATCGCTCCGTATGCCGTCAACGCACAGGTAAAAGTGGAAATCCCGGTGAACGGGAAAAAAGAGCCCGCGGATCTCCCCCGCATTGCACAAATCCTCAAAACCAGCGGGTATTCCGGACACGTGGTCCTTGAGTACGAAGCGAAACCCGATCCCTACCAGGCGGTTCCGGAATACCTGGCTCAGTTGCGTCAGGCGCTCGGATAGCCGAGGTGATTTTTTCTTTATCAATACGCCCACACGTCGTATGGTGAATACGGAAGCCCCGCCCGATTGATGGATGAAAAATACGTAAGTAACCGCTTGTTCAATGGCACCTCGAAAGATGTGCTCCTCTCGCTTGACCTGCCCATGTTGGAACGCTCCTATTCCCCGGGTGACATTGTCTTTTCGGAAGGGGACACGGGCAAGCTGATGTACCTGATCGGCTCCGGATCCGTTCGCATTTCAAAAGAAGGGCGCGGAGGGAAACAGGAAACCCTGGGCTTTCTGAAACCCGGTGATTTCTTTGGCGAAATTGCCCTCCTGGAGGAACCACAGCGTTCAGCCCGCATCAGCGCAGCCGAAGAGACGATCATCGCAGCCATCGACGAAGACGGCCTGCAGCAAATCATCTCCGCCATCCCCGAGGTCGGCTTAAACTTTGCGCGCTTCACCATGACCCGCCTCCGCGATGTCAGCTCTACGCTGATCGATGAACTGGTCCAGGCAGAGCGCCTGAGCCTGGTGGGCTCAATGGTCGCCTCCATTGTGCACGATTTTAAAAACCCCATGGGCACGATCAAGCAGGTCATCTACTTCCTCAAGCGCAAGAAGGAGGATCCACAGATGCTTGAGCTGGCCGACTACCTGGATGAATCGGTAGAAACCATGCTGGACATGACCCAGGAGCTGCTCGATTTCACCCGGGGAAAAAGCAGTGTAAAACTTGGCCGCATCACACCGGACACATTGACGACCGACCTCGACAACCTTATCCTGAATCACTTGGGCGAGCACATCGAACTCACCCGGGACATTCGTTATGAAGGGGAATTCGTCGGCGACCCCATGCGCCTGACACGCCTGCTGGCCAACATCATCAAGAACGCCAGTGAAGCGATGAAGGATGGCGGGCGGCTCGATATGCGCATTCTGCCCGATGGAGACCAGGTGCGATTTGAAATCGCCGATACCGGCTGCGGAATCCCCCCAGAACTCCTGAACCAGATCTTCGAACCCTTCGTGACCCATGGAAAATCAGGCGGTACCGGACTGGGCATGGCGATTGCACGTTCTGTAGTCGAAGCGCATCAGGGCAGCATCTGGGTGGAAAGCACGGTCGGTGAGGGCACCACATTCTTCATCACCATACCCAACAATCTCACACCCTCCGAATGAGGCGACAGATCCCGCGCCGCTAGGCGTCGGGGTCTTCTACCACAAACGCGATCTCGGGTAAGTCCGCATCCATATTCGCGTCAAAGCGAATCGACCCAGCCCCTTCGAGCTTCGCCTCTTCTCGGCGAATATGCACCTCGATCTGGCCATCCCGGACAAGGAATGAGCCGTTGGTACTTTGATCGACCAGGTAGAACTGACCGCGCCGATATTCCAACCGACCATGTTGCCGCGATATACCCGGGTGCATCAGGTAGATGTCGCACTGAGGTGTACGCCCAAACGTAAGGACCGGATCCATGGTTTCCATTCGGGTTTCCTGGCCGTTATAGCGAAGGATCAACGCGCAGGCTTTCTGATCGGCGGCTTTCACGATGTGGCCCGTCCATGAAATGGTCAGCCCTTCATCATTCCACAACATCTCATGGACCTCTTCCTCCTCGTTCCGGCCCTTGATCACCACGTGATCGACAAATCGGGAAAAGTATTCGGACCCAGCCGTGATCTGATCGATGATCGGCTTGGTCGTGATCACCTGCATGGCCTTGGCCTGATCCACCATGCGTTTGGCCGTGTGCACGGTGTCGCCATAAATACGCCCGGCATCCTGCATCACGTTGCCGAAGTAGAAGCCGATACGAACCTTCAGAAATTCCTGGGGTTCCCCCACGCGCAACATACCGACCGCCGTCACCAATTCCTGAGAGGCCACGGCAAGGGTCATGATGTCGGGAAAGGTGCACATGAGCTCATCACCGATCTGATCAATGACTTTCCCGTTCATCTTGATCACCGAACGGGACATGGTTGAAATGCACTCGTTGATCGCCTCACGGGCGAGCTCGTCCCCGTGGCGCTTGTACAAGCCAGTACTGTCCGCGATATCTGCGAACATGACCCCGAGTTCTGAATTATCTAATGACATGGTATTTTCACTGAAACGTTTGCACCCTCTACCTTCACACTGTAACGATCTGCAGGGTGAGCATCAATCTGGATTTGTGTAATTTTATCCAGCCTGGAGCGCTGAACCCCTGAGAATTGAGCAGATGCCAAGCCGGATTCCACCCTCGAATCATCGCCCGCAACCACGAGCCGACAAGGGGTGGGAAGCCCCCGCGTGTCATCCGGGGCTCAACGATCCATGGAGGTAATAAACCCTTCGGCATCCGCGATGGCGAACGCCATCTCCTTCACCAAATCGGACACCTGGCGCTGAATCGATCCAACTTCGACCTTTAAGGCTCCTACGGCCTGCGCATTCAGATTGTGTTTCAGGTAGAGCGTGTGGTCCTTCAGCACCGCCAGAACCGGGTCCACTTTTTTTACGTGCGGTCCGCATGGCATCCATCATTTGTTGATATCGCGCCTGGGTTTCTTTCAACTGGCGCTCGCTGTTCGCTTTGAGCGTCGGATTGCTGTACAGCCCCAATTCTTTCTTCCACTCTTTAAACAGATTCGTGGAAACGGTTTCGACCGATTTCATCCGGGCGTCGATTTCCCGGGTGAGGCCTCGCTCTGATCCACCGACTTTTTCAGACGGTTGTAGACGGATTCGAGATCCCCGCCATCAAACTGCACGAGACCGGCAAAGCGCTTATAAGCATCCTGTATAGAATCGCTCGCATTTCGCTGGGCGTCACGCGCGTCTTCGACCCGATCCACCAGGAGGTCACGCTTGTGCACGCCGAATTTTTCCATGACCCCATATTGTACCTTGCGCACGGAAGAACAACTGGA
Source organism: Candidatus Omnitrophota bacterium (assembly GCA_047639095.1). Lineage (GTDB taxonomy): Bacteria > Verrucomicrobiota > Kiritimatiellia > SS1-B-03-39 > UBA6053 > JAPYUI01. The sequence continues at coordinate 48,929 of JBLIND010000006.1, forward strand.
GGCACCCAGCACCACACACACCATCAACATCATTTGAATTTGTTTCATTTTGATCACCCTTGACCTTCCTGAACTGAGCCAAAATATAGGTACGTGCATATGATATTAAAGCTTTTACCGATGCTCCGCGAAGAAACGGAATTGGACGGGAATCCTGCTCATTCTCGGCACGCTTGGCTACTTCAACAAGGACAAGCTCTCACTGGACTATGTTCAAAATCTGTGGTCCGAACCGCGTGAAGTCCTTGTCAACCGAGTCGAAGATGCGCGTGACGCTCAGCAAAGCACCGCCGAAACATTCAAGCCCACGCTTGAGAAATTTAAGGAAATCACCGCTTTTGAAAGAGGCGAGCTGGAAACCAAGTACAACGCCTTGAATGCGGCCTTCCAGCAAAGTGAAAAAGCCGTCCTGGCCATCGACGCTAAAATCAGCAAGATCACCGTCGCCGCAAAACAATTGCTCGATGAATGGAAGTTCGAGCTCAAAGACTACAACGATCCCGAACTGCGACAAAAATCCGAAGCCCAGTTCGACGCCACCCGCGACAAGCTGGACCAGCTCGTTAAAACCATGCGCCAGGCGGAAGAAAAAACCAAACCGGTCCTCGCGATTTTTCGCGATCATGTGCTGGCGCTGAAACATAATCTCAACGCGAAAGCGATCGCTTCACTGGGGAGCGAAACCGTGCAGATGGAATCCGATGTGGATGCCTTGATCGTGGCGATGGAG
>JBLIND010000007.1:0-43083 GCA_047639095.1 Candidatus Omnitrophota bacterium
TGGTGATGTTGGAGTACCAGGGCGGATCTATGCTAGCCAGTAGGTGCATCATGATTCGCGGATTACCCCATCAGGGCAGGTGGGTCCAGTCGTAAGTGGTGGAAGTTTGGGCCGATTCGTCACAAACCCGCGAATCAGATGACGGGTGCCGACGGTCCGGAGTCCGTCTGGGCGGCCACCATATAGGTATTCAACACGCGTCGCATGTACCACCAGGTGAATACCGCAGCCGACCAGGTCACGATAAATACGCCCCACCAGACACCCGAAACCCCCATGTGGAAAACCTGGGTGAGCAGGTAGATGATGAGGACCGGGGCGAATAGTTGTCGATACAGCCCGATCCAGATGGCGTACATCGGTCGCTTCATCCCCTGCAAGGCGTTGTTGGAAACGAACAGGATGACATAAGCAAAGAGCACCGGCGCGGCGATGTGCAGGTAGTGAGTACCAATCGCTACCACCTCGTCGTAATTGGCCACGCGGTCCTTGCTCATGAACAGGCCCATGAGCCATTCCGCGCCGAGAAACATGAGCAGGCCGCCGGCGACCATAAGATACAGCCCATACCGAAAGGCGATATGGACGGTTTCCTGAACGCGGTCGAAACGCTTGGCGCCGAAGTTCTGCCCGACGATACTGAGGGTTGCAATGTTCAGCCCAATGGATGGCAGAAGCACGATCTGCTCGATCCGGGTAGCCACCCCGTACGCAGCGACTTCGGTCATGCCGAAGCGGGCGGCGTAAAAGGTAATCACAAAAATCCCGATGGCGACGGTTGCCATGTTGAGTGCCGCTGGCCCGCTGTAGCGCAACAACTCCCGCTGACACGTGGCGTTCGGCACCAAGTGTCCCAGCGTCTCGCGGCGAATGTAGCCGGCACGCCAGGACGCGTGACCGATATACACCGCGTTGATCACCTGGATGAGCACGGTTGCGATCGCGATGCCATCGAAGCCCATGGCCGGCACCCCGAAGCCCCCGAAGATAAACCAGGGATCGAACAGGACGTTCAGCACAAACCCCAGGATCAGCGAATTTCGAAACACGCGCGTATTGCCGCGGGCCATCATCGGCACGTTGAACACACTCGTAAACAGAAAGAACAAGGTGCCCCCGAAAATGATGCGCATGTAGCGCAGCGCCAGGTCCATCACCTCAGGCTCAGCCTTGAGCAGGCGAAACAGGAAGGGCGAACACGTCCAGCCGAGCAGCATGATGATCACCGTGGCAAAAATGGAAAACGTAATGGTCTGGGCGGTGAGCAGCGCGGCGCGATCGCGGTCCCCTTCGCCGAGCGCATTGGATACGAGTGCGACCCCACCGGCGTAAACGCCGTGGTTGATGGCAATCAGGATGAAAAAGACGGGAAACGATAGCGCGAGTGCGGCCAGCGCATCCTCGGAGATAAATTTCCCGGCAAAAACCTGGTCCACCGCATTGTACATGGTGTGGAAAAAGAACCCGATCGAGGCCGGAATCGCCAGACGCAGAATCAGCTTGGGAATAGGCCCCTGGGTTAGATCTTCATCCATCAAGCCGCCAACATACGCGTGATGTGGTTGGGGTCGACCGCAAAGATCCGTAAATCGGGCGACGCGGAAGCGGCACTCAAAAAGAGGAATCCATTGACTTTCACTTCTTGAAATGGACAGTAACCGGAAATGCCTCACTCCCCGATAGATTATGACCGACGCGTTCTGGTCCGCTGGATCCTCATCCTCAACGGACTCATCCTCTGCATGGTCATCATAGGCGGCATCACGCGCCTGACCGACTCCGGCCTGTCCATGGTCAACTGGAGCCTGTTCATGGGCTCTATTCCCCCAACCAGTGAAGCGGACTGGGCGGAAACGTTTGCTGCATACCAGGGCCACCCGGAATACCTGATCCTCCGGCCCAACATGGATATCGAAGCGTTTAAACGCATCTTCTTCTGGGAATACCTCCATCGTATGTGGGGCCGTCTGATTGGCCTCGTGTGGCTGGTCCCCTACGTATACTTCCTCGTGCGCAAGACCATGCGCAACCTGGCCGGACCGCTCGCGGTGACCGGCGTGCTGATCCTCCTGCAAGGCTTGTTGGGCTGGTACATGGTCAAGAGCGGTCTTGTAGACAAGCCGTACGTCAGCCATTACCGACTCGCCGCCCATCTCGGTCTCGCCTTCTTCGTTTTCTGCTACAACACCTGGTGGATGGCCCGCCTCCTGCCCCACGAGGAGCGACGCATGTTTGATGCAGCGGAGCGACACTTCGTATGGATGCTCAAGGGGCTGCTCGCCCTGCTCTGCCTGCAAATCCTCTATGGCGCGTTCGTCGCCGGCATGGATGCCGGACAGGTCTCCAACACCTTCCCAAAGATGCTGGGTGCCTGGGTCCCACCCGGGATGCTCCAGATGCAACCGGCCTGGAAAAATCTCCTGGAGAACAGCACCACCATCCATTTCACCCATCGCGTACTGGGCACGGTGTTGCTCGCGTTTTCCCTGGTGGTCTGGTTCATGGCGCAGCGTCGCCGTTTAAGCCATCGTCAGAAATTGGGCCTGAACGGCATCTTTCTTTCCATCACCCTGCAATGGTTGCTCGGGGTGGCGACGGTGATCACGGACGTAAGCATTCCCCTCGCGCTTCTCCATCAGGCCAATGCCTGCCTGCTCCTCGGATGCTTTGTGTTTACCTTGCAGTCGATGCGACCCGTCAAACAGATCGCCTAGCTTAGAGTGCACCAAAGCCCGTGACTTCACGGCGATCATGATACAGCTGCTTGAGCCGGATATCCACGCCGGCACTGGCCAGAAAGGACTGCAGCGGCACCAGGGCCTGGTACGCCTCCTCCTGAGGAATCTTCACGTTAAACACAAAATAACGCGCCCAGCCTTTGCCGATCCAGTTACGAAGCAGGCCGATGACCAGGCCCGGAGGAACCAGCATATCACTGACCAGCCAGTCCACCGGCCCCTCTGGCCGATAGCTTAAGCCATCGTGACGAAGATGTGTCAGATGGGGATGATTAATCTTCATCGGCCCATTGTCGATGGCCAGCACATGTGCCCCCCGACGCAAACAGGCCTGGCTCCACCCACCGGGCGCCGCACCGAGGTCGACCACGGTTTCACCCGCCCGCGGCTCACGACCGAGATAACTGAAGGCCTCCTCGAGCTTGAGGAAAGAGCGGGAAGGGCTTTCCTCGTCCATTTTCATCCGACGAATACCGGCGGGCCATGGATCGAACATCACATCGATACTTGCGGTGGAGAACCAGACCTGGTCCTCGGCAAAAAAGAGTTGAAGGGCCAGACCCGTATTGCGCTCCACCAACTTCTCCGGTTTGCGCCAGCACTTGAAGGTGCCCATGTCCAATTTTTTGCACATGCGCAGAAGCGCCGCCTCAAATCCCTGTGCACGTGAGGCCATGGCGGGATCACTGTGAAACGTATGCGTGGTCCAGAGGGTATCCTCCAGCAGGATGCGCTGCAGGATGAGCTTAGCGGTCTTCTGGGTGAGCGGTTTGGCTTCGCCTGGAGAGAGGGAACGCACATCGGCCATGCGTTGCCGTTCAAAGACCAGCGGTCGCCGGGGCAGCGGTTTATGCATATGTACATACCCTTCGCCCAGCGGTGTGGCAAAGGGGCACTCGTCCACAAGCGCAGACTCGAAACCCGGGCGACAGGTAATAATAGATCCAGACATAGGCGGGGCTTATACGCCGCAAGACACCAAAAGGGAACTGCACGCCACACATATTTCGAAGGAGGATTCCCGCCCCCTTGATGCTTGCCTTCCCCTGATGAGCTGGTAACCGATCGAGATGGCCCTTAAAATCTACACCTACAAAAACTGCGACAGTTGCCGAAAAGCCCTTAAGTACCTCGACGCACGCGACATCGCCTATACCAATATCCCGATTCGTGAGCAGCCACCCAGCCTGGCAGAGCTGAAGCGGATGGCGAGCTACCTCGACGGCCAGATGCCGAAGCTTTTCAACACCTCCGGTGGGGACTATCGATCCATGAACCTCAAACAGACGCTTCCAGATTTGAGCATGGACGAACAGCTGGAGCTGCTGCATGCCCATGGAAATCTAGTGAAACGCCCCTTTCTCCTGACCGATCATGCCGGAACCGTCGGCTTTAAGGAGGCCGTCTGGGACGCACTATTAGAGAAATAAGCAGGCGGGCAGCGCCTTTGCCAGGTGAACGAACATTTAACATGGCCCGCACGGGTTGAAATTTCTTTGTTTTTTAGTATTTTCAGTATTTATTGAAAATTATAGGTTTGCCTAGGGTTTAATCATGAATGCTGAAACACCAACCACGACCAACGAGCAGCTTCAACAGGCTAAAGACGACTTCATCACCCAATGGGGAGTCATCGGCAACGCGTGGGGTATCAGCCGAACCATGGCCCAGATTCATGCCCTGCTGATGGTCAGCCCCGAACCGCTCTCCACCGATCAAATCATGGAAGAGCTCCAGATCAGTCGTGGTAACGCACACAGCAACCTCCGTGAGCTGGTAAGCTGGGGCGTGGTTAAATCCGTCATCAAAAAAGGCGAGCGAAAGGAATTTTTCGAATCGGAAAAAGACGTCTGGAAAATGTTCTGCACCATCACCCGCGAGCGCAAACGTCGCGAAATCGATCCCGCGTTAAACGTGTTAATCGACTGTGTCCATACCACCTCGGAAATGGATGGTCAGGATGCGCAGGACTTTCATCAACAACTCGTCGAGCTCTGCGAATTCGTGCAACTGGCATCCGGCGTGATGGACAAGATCGCTTCGGCCGAAGAAAGCAAGGCCCTGCCCATCGCCTTGAACTGGCTGAAGAACCGGAAGCTGAATAAAGTTTCCGAAGTCGACTGACCGTCCCGATCGCCTGCTCGCAGGCAATTGAAAAACGCGTCCCCAAAAAAGCACATACGTACGCCACCCAAATCCGCGTGCATCCGCGGTTCCCTCCTCCGTGTAAGCACGCCCGGCCTTGGGCGTTTTTCAACAGCCGGTCAGGGAGCCGGCAGCACGACGGCATACATGAACGCGTAGTGGCAGAGGGCACCCAGGATCACCATCACATGCCAAATCTCGTGAAAGCCAAAGCGACCCGGCCGGGGATTGGGTCGCTCACGCATAAAAACTATTCCTCCGAGCGTATAGGACAAGCCGCCGGCGGCGAGCCAACCCACACCCGCCGAGCCGTTCGTCTTCACCAGAGGAATCGCGAGCAGGAAGGCCAGCCAGCCCAGCGTAATGTACAAGGTCATCGTCACGCGCTTGGGTACCGATGGCCTCACACACTTCAACACAACCCCGGCGAGGGAAACCGCCCAGACGGTCCCGAAAAAGGTCCAGCCAACGGCATCGCGAAGCAGGACGAGGCAGATCGGCGTAAACGTGCCCGCGATTAGAAAAAAGATGGCGAGGTAATCGAACAGCCGGAGGCGATCTTCGACCCGCGGAGCGGCATCAATGCCATGGTGCAGGGTGCTGCAAAAGAACAGGTTGAACAGACTCAGTCCATAGATCGAAAAGCCCACCACATGCCACACCTTGTGCGCCGTCGCCGCGAGGACGATGAGCAGCGTCCCGCCCAGAAGGGAAACAATGGAGGCCGCGAGATGAGAAAGCGTGTTGAACACTTCATCGGTGACGAGCGGACTGCCGTCTTTACTGATCGGCGGGAGTCCGGGATCGGTCATTGATCAAATTCCGGTGCACATAACTCATAAAACGAGCAATACTTGCAAAGCGACCGCTGTGGGGTCTGCGCCCAGCCTTCCCGGGGAAGCGGCTCATTCTTCCGTATGCTCCCATCCACGAGAAAAGCCTTCATCTCATCGACGGAGCTGCGGATGTCCACGCGCGTTGCCTCAAGATCCGCCTCGGAGATATCCGACTCGATCGCCTGCCCCACCTGCAGATACTCCAGCGATACATGGATATCCTCCGGTGCTACCTGATGTTGGATGTGTGCCCACAGGGCATAAACCCCTAACTGCTTGTGATGCTCCTCACGTATTTTGCCGCTCTTCCAGTCGTGAATAAACCAGCGAGCCCCCTGGCGATGCACAAAATCGGGAATCGCATACACCTTAACCCCCTCAAACATGAAGTGTTCGGGATCCCCCATGCCGACCCGAGCGACCTGCACCTCGTTATCGGCCGTGATATCCGCGAATCGTGCGACAAACACGTGCTCGAAATTATGCAGACAAAGCTTCACGGCCTCCGAAATCGCCACCATCAACTCCATCTGCTCCATCCGCAGAAAATCCGGATAGTAATGCTCATGCAGACAGCGCTTTTTAACATCGACCTTCCAGAGCTGCTTGGTCGATTCATCCCAGGCCTTCCGCAACAGACCGCGGGCAATGGTTTCATAGGCCTCATCCGCACTCACCGTGACGCCTTTTTGCTTCTGGCGCAGCATCCACATCGCCGCCCGCTCAACCACCTCGCCCTGAAGCGAGTAGCGATTATCCATCTTGCTCAAGCGATAGGCGGTACGCTGTTCCTCCGTGGCTTCACGCGACCAACCACCCCATTTCGCATACTTTTCCAAGTAGCGTTTGCGATGACAGTCCTTAAAATCCGAAGCGGCACTGTGAGACCAACTGAAGTCGTTAATTAATTCTGCCATAGCCGTCGGTCTCAGAGAATCTAGTGAAAAGCAATTGAAAATGGGCGTAATAATTCAACGTTTCAGGTGTTTTTTACTGGATAACCACGTGTTTCAGCCCTATTTTTACGATTGTAGTCGGATCCTTAAGCTCCGCGGTTGGAGTTTTTGAACATATAACTAAACCTATTAATGCTTTAAGGAGGCATTTAAATGGCAGACGGTAAACCCTTATCAAAAAGCAAAGTCATCGAAGTCCTCGCCGAGAAGAGCGGCGTCTCTAAGACGGATGTTAAGTCCTTGTTGGATGCTCAAGCTCAACTGGCATACACTGAAGCAAAAGACGGGTACACGATCGCCGGTATCGGCAAACTGGTCGTGGTTAACCGCAAGGCGCGCAAAGGGCGTAATCCCGCCACGGGTCAGGAAATCGATATTCCTGCAAAAACCGTGTTGAAATTCCGCCTCGCGAAGGCCGCTAAGGATTCTGCTCTGTAAGCGTCAACCGACCTACTGATACTCATTTCTAGCGCGCCTGTATTTCTTACTGGCGCGCTTTTTTTTAGATAATTTCCGAGCATAGTAAGGTTCAACCTACTCAAACCACGCTTTTTCTGCTCGAATACCAAATCGAACCTGAACGCAGTCGACCATCATGGGCGAAACTTTCATTCTGGCTATCGACGAAGGAACAACCGGCTGCACCGCGCTGGTTTTCGACGTACAGGGCCACATCCGCGGCAAAGGCTACGCCGAAATCACCCAATACTTCCCCAAACCCGGCTGGGTTGAACACGATGCGGAAGAAATATGGGACGTCATTCTCAAGGTGATCCAGCAGGCGCTGGATCAAGCAGGCCTGGAGCCTTCCGACATCCACGCGCTGGGTATCACCAACCAGCGGGAAACCACGGTCATCTGGGACCGCAGCTCGGGGAAGCCCACGGGTCGAGCCATCGTCTGGCAGGATCGCCGGACAGCCGACCTCTGTGAAAACCTGCGAGCGGCCGGCCACACCGAGGCCATTCGGGCAAAAACCGGCCTCGTGCCCGATCCGTATTTCTCCGGAACCAAAATCCAGTGGATGTTGAACCAGGACGCCTCCCTGCGGGCACGCGCCGAAGCGGGCGAGCTGGCCTTCGGGACCATGGACTGCTGGCTCATCTGGAAACTGACCGGCGGTCGCGTACATGCAACCGACGTATCGAATGCTTCACGCACGCTTTTATACAACATCCACACGCTCGCGTGGGATCGCACGCTCTTGGAGTGGATGGACATCCCCGAGGCCATCCTCCCTGAAGTCAACCCATCGAGTACCGTGTTCGGCCTGACCGACCCCGAGGCCTTCTTCGGTCGGGAAGTGCCGATCGGCGGGGTAGCGGGCGATCAACAAGCTGCGCTGTTTGGGCAGGCCTGCTTCAGCCCGGGCATGGCTAAGAACACCTATGGTACCGGTTCCTTCATCCTCATGAACACCGGCACCGAAGCGGTACAGAGCCAGCATGGACTCCTCACGACGATTGCCTGGCAAGTCGGCGATGGACCCGTGGTCTACGCCCTGGAAGGCTCAGTATTCATCAGTGGTGCTGCCGTGCAATGGCTTCGAGACGGTCTGCAGCTGATCGAATCTGCGGCGGAAACGGAAGCCCTGGCCCGCTCCATCGAAAGCAACGACGGCGTCTATTTCGTGCCCGCCCTGACCGGACTCGGCGCACCCCACTGGGATCCCTACGCACGCGGACTGATCATCGGCCTCACCCGCGGAACCACCCGCGCACACCTGGTCCGCGCCGCACTGGAGGCCATCTGCTACCAATCACGCGATGTGGCGGATACCATGCAGCAGGAATGCAGCATTCCCCTTCAAGAACTCCGGGTCGATGGCGGAGCCGTGGTAAACCCCTTCATCATGCAACACCAAGCCGACATGCTGGGGGTCAACATCATCGTCCCCCAGATCACCGAAACCACGGCCCTGGGGGCCGCCTACCTGGCCGGACTGGCGACCGATTTCTGGGCCAGCCAGGAGGAAATCAGCGAAAAATGGTCAATCCAGAAAACCTACCGGCCTTTAATGGAAAAAACCATCGCAGATACCCTGTATAAACAATGGCTCGAAGCCGTAGATCGCTCCAAGGCATGGGTGGCAGAATAGTTCGTTTACCTTCTGTAAACCATCGACTCCATGAAGGCCGATAAAATAGAAACCCTCAGCATCCTCGACTCGGATGAACGCATTCCGGGTTTGCGATCCGATCTGCAGGATGCGGGATATCAGGACACGGGCGCGGTAACCTTCAGTATCCCGGAGGCCTTGACCGCCCTCGCCCAAAACACCTGCGACCTGCTGGTGCTCGATCTGACTTTCGAGCGGGCAGATGAAATCTCCGCGAACCTCGAGCCCATCTCCACCCGGTATGACGGTCCGGTGGCCATCTTTATCGACCAGGCCTAGCAGCTGGATCGCTCCGCGCTCGACCTCCCCCTCAAATATGCTGTGCTGCCAAGGAACGCGGGAGCGAGCGTGCTTGGCCAGACCATCGCCCTGCTGATCGAAAACCACCAGCGACCCAAGCCGCGCCCGCCCCAACATCAAGGCGACGACGCCCGGGATCGGCAAGTCTCCGAGCTCCTCAGCCTGCTCGAACGCCATAATGATGCGGTCGTGATTTTCGACGCCGCTCACACCGTCCACTATATAAATGATACCGCGAACAACCTCTTCGAGGATGGAATACACGAGGTCGTCCGCATCGCCCACACCATCTCTCAGCAGTTCGAACCGATGGGGCTGACGACCTTTGAGCCTAACGGCGAAAGCCCGATCTGGCTCGATATTCAATGCATGCAAACCGCCTGGGCAGGCAAACCCGTCATCATCGCGTTTATTCGAGACGTTACCCAGCGGCGCAAACTGGAGGAGGACCTCTACAAAGCGCGCCGTATGGAAGGTCTGGGCAGCCTGGCGGTCGGGTATCGCCCATGACTTTAACAACATTCTCATGGCCATCACGGGCTACAGCAGTATGCTCACAGAAGGAGCAGAAACCCATCCGGAGCTGCTCGAGGATATCCAGGCCATCAACCACTCTGTGGAACGCGCCTCCGCGTTGACCCGAAAACTACTCGCCTTCGGTCGCCAGTCCAATCAACGAGCACCCCTGAAGGCCAACGAGATTATCCGGAACTTGAAAGGCATCATTCGCAGCACGCTCGGAGACCAGATTAAACTGGACCTGACAGCCAATGAAGCTGCCGAAACCATCCTGGCGGACCGCCAGGCCCTGGAACAAATCATCTTGAACATCACCCAGAACGCCCGTGACGCCATGTCGGAAGGAGGGTCCTTCAAGATCTCCACGCATCGGGTGAATCTGACGCGTGATGACAGCCCCTCCAAAGGCAAGTTCGTCCAGATCCGCCTCACCGACACCGGCCCCGGCATCCCCAAAATTCTGCGCGATCGAATTTTTGATCCGTTCTTCACAACCAAACCGCGACACGAAGGTGCCGGACTCGGACTATCCACCGTGTATGCCTACGCTCAGCGTATGGGGGGTCACGTCTCGGTGGAAAGTGAACCGGGTGAAGGGAGCTCCTTTTTTATCAACATCCCCCCCGGCGAAGGGCCCGATGAGGAATTGGTCCAGGCCCCGGCCAAAGGATGGACGGGCGAGCTGAACGGCAAGAACCGACACATCTTATTCGTCGAGGATGAACAAGCCATTCGAAAAATCCTCGCCCGCAAACTTACGCAGGTAGGCTTCGAAGTGCTCCAGGCCGGCGATGCCGCCCATGCCATGCAACACCTGCTGGGCCAGGACACGCCAGAAATCGACTTGATCATCACCGACATCATTATGCCGGGCATGAGCGGGGTTGAGTTGATCAAGCATGCCCGCACGGAAGGCATCAAGGCTCCGGTCATCTACATATCCGGCTATGATGAAATGCAGATTGAGTTGATCGAATCCGGTGCGGTCTTTTTCCAAAAACCCTTCACCATTGAAGCGCTGCTAGCCGTAGTCGCCAGGGCGATTACCTAAACCGCCGCAATTGTCCGCGCATCAAACGTCCGCGTGGATCCCATCCGGTCCGTAGAAGGCCACATTCAGCGCCGCAGCCACGCTTTCCACTCCCTCGTTGATTTCGGCGCAAAGCTCGGTGGGATGCTCCCCCGTGCGCTCCAGAAACTCGGCGAGCAACTCACTGGATCCGGGAACATCCATCTTGTTCGCCACCACCAGATACAGGCGGTCATCCAACTCCGCCTTGAACAACCGCAGTTCCTTGCGCAGGTTGAGAAAATCATCCGAAGGATTCCGTCCGTCGGTCCCGCCCATATCAATGACGAATACCAGGAAACGCGTGCGCTCGATGTGCCGAAGAAAATCATGGCCCAGCCCGATGCCCGCATGGGCCCCCTCGATGAGCCCGGGAATGTCGGCCACCAGCAAGGTTTTATAATCCGGGCAGTACATCGTTCCGATGATCGGATTCAGCGTGGTAAAGGGATAGGCCGCAACCTTGGGGTGCGCCTGGCTCAACTTGCTGAGCAGGGTAGATTTTCCCGCGTTGGGGTACCCGACCAGCCCGATGTCCGAGATGATTTTCAACTCGAGCCAGAGCACGCGAGCCTCACCCGGTGTACCTTCGGTAAAATCTGTGGGCGCTCGATTGGTCGAGGTCTTGAAATGAATGTTGCCAAAGCCGCCCTTGCCGCCCTTTGCAACCTGCAGGCGCTCGCCGTCCTCGACGATTTCCCCGATGCGCTCCCCTTCATCGTTGAACACCACGGTCCCACACGGCACTTCAATCACGCGGTCCTCACCGCGACGCCCCGTGCGACCACCCGGGCCACCTTTGCCGCCATGCTGGGCTTTCTGGTGCGGCCGGTAATACAGGTCCAGCAAGGAGTTCAACTGCACATTCCCCTGCAACAGGACATCCCCACCTGCTGCACCATCACCGCCACTGGGTCCGCCGAAAGGCACAAATTTTTCCCGGCGGAACGTGGACATACCATCCCCGCCGTTGCCCGCGCTGGCGTACAGCTTAATCTTATCCTTGAATACGAGCTGTTTCATAGAAGCACTCTGACAGGTCTGAGGAGCAAGGAGGCTTCCGGGATACCGATCCTCCCCACAAGCATACCCGCAGGCTCAAAATCAAAAAACAAAAAAAGAGCGGGTACCGATGACCCGCTCTTAAAGAGATTACGAGAACGTCCGCCTCAGTTGACCGCGGCAAGCGCCTCGATGTTCGCACGGCGTCCGTGCTTATCAAAAAAGACTTTGCCATCCTTCAAGGCGTACAGCGTGAAATCGCGTCCCTGACCAACGTTGAGTCCGGGATGCCACTTATTGCCGCACTGGCGAATGATAATACTGCCAGCCGTTACGGTCTCACCGCCAAAGCGTTTAACCCCACGGCGCTGCGAATTACTGTCGCGGCCGTTCTTACTGGTTCCCTGTCCTTTTTTATGTGCCATTTTATTTCCTTAAAATTGGGTCTGTTAATTAAGCGAGCTCGACGATTTTGATCTTCGTCAATTCCTGACGATGACCAACTTTACGCGTGTAGCCTTTGCGCCGTTTCTTCTTAAACGCGACCAGCTTCGGACCGCGAAAGTGTTCGACCACTTCCGCTTTTACCGTGGCACCGTCCACATTAGGCGTGCCCGTTGTAAGGGCTTCGCCGTCAGAAACGGCTAAAACGCTATCGATAGCAATCGCATCGCCCGCTTCGCCGGGAAGGCGCTCGACGTCGAGGACATCGCCTTGAACAACGCGGTATTGCTTACCACCAGTTTGAATGACTGCATATGCTTCCATGATCTCTACACCTGTTTTCCTGGGTTTCTGTTCGACGTTTTCCGGAACAGACGGTGGATTATGCGTGCAAAACCGCCTGCGTCAAGCGCAGGGATGTACTTTTTCAGGCTTGGTCAAGCACCCGAAACCCCTGTTTTACGGAACTTTCCACCTAATCGACCCCGGCAACCACCCCGCTAGGGCGTTTGAACCCGCTGTAAAGTCGACTCAATCACGTTACCTGCCGGGATATATACCTTGGTGACTTTCTGGGTCGCAGTGCCCCCGGAAAGCGCTCCGATCGTGATTCGGGCCGCTCGAGGCAAGGCCTTTTGCTCATCCGAATCCCAATCGCTCGCCCACGCTTTACCATCATACACTTCGACGAAAAAGCGGCTCACCGGGCGTAAAAGTTGATTGGTTTCCGACCCGCGCTCAACCAGACCTGGACCATTCAAGGGATCCGTAATCCGAACCAGCGCCGGCTCGCCGTCCGCTCCATCCACCAGATACCGGATGCGCTGCGCGGTGGCCCAACGCAATTCACGTTCCGTCTCGTTCCGCAAGGTCGCGCTGAAGCGAAGCGTGGATGAACCGCGCTCCTCGTCCACCGGCGCCTGCAATTTGAATGCGGTACCCGCCTGGTCCGAGCGAAAGGTACACGTGAGATCCTTGCTGAGCGTGGAGTAGGCATGGGTCAGGGCAGCACTGCCGAGGGAGATGCCCGCCTGGGTCGTTCGCACACCACTCACGGTCTTGTACAGGACCAGCACGATCCCGGCGATGACCCCGATGATCATGGCCACCACCAACACTTCAACCAGGGTGAATCCTTTGCGCGACCCCATCATGACATGACCATGTTCAAATAAATGACCGCCGTCACCACGAAGACAATCAAACTGCCGATCGTCAGGTAGGTGTAATTCATACTCCGACGACTGAGGTCCACGGGCAGGCGGCCGGAAGGCAGGGCAACTGATGAAGGTGCGCGGTCCGTATAGGCTTCAAAAGGTTCGGCCTCGCTGGAATCCTCTTCCGGCGGCAACTCAAGGGGCGGCGGCTCAACCGGCGCCTGCCCCACGGCAGGCGGCTCAACCCCCTCATCTGAGAAGGGATCGCCCGGCGCTTCAAGCGGGGACGCCGGCCGAGCAACATCATGCTCCATGAAGCGAAACAACAGTGAACCCATCTCGATGATGTCGCCAGCGCGCACCCGTTGCTCCTTCACCTCATGGTCGTTCACCCGGGTCCCATTGGACGAGTCGAGATCGCGAACCACAAAATAATCCTCATGCCGGGTAATGGTGCAATGCCGACCCGACACCGAGGGATCCTCCAGCATGAAATCATTCATCTCACTGCGACCAAAATGCAGCAGGTCGCGATCCAGTTGGAGATCGCGACCCTGACGCTGTCCATTCAATGCGAGGAGATAAGCCATGTGGATGATCGATTACGCGTTAAAGCGAGCGGATCTTGATGTTTCGAAACCGCACGGAATGCCCGTGATCCTGCAAGCCGATGTGACCCTTCTTCAAGGTACCAAACCCTTCAAACTTGCTGAACTTGCTTTTGCCCACCCGGGCATTCCAGTCATCACTGCCAACCGTGAAGTCATGCGCCTGCTTATGGTTAAACCAGATGGTAAAGTGGTCATCCATACAGCGCACCCGCACGTGATTCCAATCGTCCGGATAAAAGACCTTCTCACCGGTAAAATCATACAGGGCGTAGAATCCGCCAGCCGAGGTGCTGCCCTTCGCATGCGGATCCCCTTTGTCGACCTGCATCTCCGGCGCCTTATTCCAGATGGCCCCCTTGTGCGAAGGATCCACGCGGAACAGAATCCCACTGTTGCCCGTCGTCTTCCACTCGATCACCATTTCATAATTCTCGTAGCCTTCAGCCGTATAGACGTCGCCACCGTTCTTGCCGCTCATCACCAGCTCACCCCCATCGACCTTCCAGGCCCCAGGCTCCAGAGCCCCCTTGGTCTTCCAGCTGTTCCAGCCGTTCAGCGTCTTCCCGTCGAACAACAGGGTCCAATCTTTAAGCGACTGCTCCGTCTTAACCGGCTCAGCAAAACCCAACCCAGCCATGAGGCCGGCCAACACCATCAACTTGATCACACGATTATTCATTTCAATGTCCACCTTTCTTGATTTCTGATTCTTCCGTAACATAAACATAAATGGTTTTTTCACCAAAGGTCGCCAGCGCCGCTTTACCACCAATCCTGGAAATCGTGCTGCCCATGGCCACGTACGCCACCTCACCCTCCTCGCTGCCAATCCCCAGATTCAGATCAAAGGTGAGACCCAGCCGGTCATCATCCAACAGGGCCAGGCGGCCACCGACCTGAAAACGAAAGACCTCATCCTCGCCATCCATGCTCACCGACAGCCCGTATTCCCCCGTGGCGACAACCACGGATAAGGAGTGCTCGTCTTCTTCCGGCTCCGCTTTGAACGATAATTTCAGGGTTCGACCCAACGGCTCGATTTCCCGATGGTGATCGTCATGGTGCTCGCCGTGATGGTCACCAGCAAAGCGCTCCGCAGCAACGACATCGCCATGCTCCGCCTCATGATCCTCTGCGTACAAGGGCAAGCCCATACACAGACTCAACAGACTGATTTTCCATAACTTCATTTGAGCGCCCTTCATCGATTAGATTTATTTGCGGATGATAGGCAATCATGTCTAAATGGCCACGAAAAATCTGAATGAAACAGAAGCTGAAATACATCTTCCCCCTCCTGGCCATCTTTGTCCTGCTCTGGGGGCTGCTCACCCTTGCAGAGAAAATGGCCCTGCTCATCAGCATCACCATTCTCACAGGATTTATTCTGTTCCAGTTTCGCCAGGACCGCCGACGCCCCCGGCTCACCCGTCCGGCCATCGGCCCCAACCACATCGAAGCCGCAACCGCCCCCAGCCGACAGGAAGTCGCCACCGAGAAGGCCCGGTCGGCCCTCACGCAACTCCTCCGCCAGGCCCTCCAAATCCCGACCGGGCGATTTAAGCAGGACGTCGAGGCCTTCAATATCGATGCCGACCGCCTCGTCGCCGCCCTCGAAGCCCGACCGGAATCCCATCGCGAATTGAAAGACCTGCCCGAATGGCTCACCCAGGCTAAACAGCTCCTCCGCGAATTTCCGCCCGCCTCCCAGGAACGAAAACTCGACATTCAGCGCGAGATTCAACAACTCCATGAACAGCTCAAAGCGATAAGTCCTCCAGCGGGCAGTTGATAAAACCGCACCGGGCTGGTAATTCGTCGGGATGACAAAAACCCCCTGGCACATGCTCGATATTCCCGAAGGCCCTTTCGACGCCTACCTGTTTGACTGCGATGGCACCCTCGTAGACACCATGCCCATCCACTATGAAGGCTGGTTGCATTCCATCAAAGTACACGGAGAGACCTTCCACTTTCCCGAGGAGATGTATTACCAGCTCGCCGGCATTGAAACCGATGAGCTCATCCGCATCCTGAACGAAAAGTTTGGCGGAAAACTCAACCGCGAAGCCCTCATGCAGACCAAACGCGAATACTTTCGCGCCAACATGCATCGTCTCCAACCGATCACACCCGTCATTGCCTTCCTCGAATCCATCGTGTCCACCCACCCCGTCGCCGTGGTCACCGGAGGCTTGAAGGAGATCGTCCACCTCAGCCTCGAAACCGTCGGCATCCGTCAGCACTTCGAACACCTGGTCAACTTTACCGACGTCGAAAAGGGCAAACCCGCTCCGGATATGTTTCTCCATGCCGCCGAGCTGCTCGGCGTCGCCCCGGAAAAATGTCTCGTGTTTGAAGACGGGGAACTGGGCGTGCAAGGCGCTCACGCGGCAGGAATGCAAACGGTTTTTATCGAACGCAACCTCGCTTGAGGTCGTTGTCGCGCACGAACCGCGTTCCGATGATAGGAACGCCTCGGGTTTAGCGCCGCTTGTTGCTGTAGCGCGTTTTGTTGCGATTGACCTCGGTTTTACGCACAGCCGAACCATCGAAACGTTTATCGGACCGGTCTTCCCGCCGGGTCGGCTGGGTGAGCAGCATCTGGCTGTACCGATTGGCGATCTCGGACCCTTTCTTCGCGTACGCTGCGGCGGCGCGCGCGTATTCTTCCTGGGCGGCGCGCTGTTTGGCGGCGCTGACTTTCAACTGGCTCAGCGTGCTCTTTGCACTGGGATGATTCCGTTCCGAGGAGGCGGTGAACAAGCCCAGGGCGGTGTTGGGGTTGCGTGTGATGCCGATGCCTTTGAAATACATGACCCCGAGGTTGAACATCGCATGTGCGTCACCCTGATCGGCCGCTTCGCGAAAATACATGACGGCATAGGCGGGGTCCGCAACCACCCCTTCGCCCTGCATGAACCGCATGGCCATCTCGGTATGGGCGCGGGGATCCGCCGCATCGAACAGCTCTTCGAAATTTTCCAGCGGATCCGGTTTGGCGGTGAGCCGGGGCGTACGCACCCGGGCCTTGGGATCGGGCATGCCCGGCAGCCGAACGCCATTTTCAATCAGGGTGGTCCGCGTCTGAATGCGCGACTGGAGATTGACCCACTCCTCGCGAAAGGAGAAATCGCAGCGCATGCGCTCGGTATACCCGAGTTTTTCAAACGGAATTTTTACATCTTTCTTGGTTTTGATCGAACCCGCTGAGCTGCGTACGATGATGACATAATTTGAGGAAGCCCACTCGTAGACCCCCTTTTCGATGACACCACCCAGGGTGGCCCACTCCACCGGATCGCCTTTATTGAAGCGGGGGAGTCGGGTATCCAGTTCCTTTGCGACCTGGATGCTGAGGTCACGTTCAATCCAATCCCAGTCTTCCAGCACCATCTTGGGTCCGATGGAATCTGTCGTACCGGCGGGGGGAGTCGCCTCAGCTGTTTTCGTTTCGACAGCGTAGACGCCGGCAGCGGAGACCAGCGCGACGGTTGCGCCATAAATGAACGGAATGATCTGTTTCATGATGATGAACCCTGCATGTTGTTAATCTACCACACGGCGGCGAAGCTACCAAGACCGCCGGATGGATACCAAGTACTATCCCCGGGCGACTTCACTATTTGAGCAGCTTAAAACTGGCCACAATTCGGGCGAAATCCTCTGCGTAATCCCGCTGATAATCGCTCTGCAGGGCGTGAAAACCTAATATGTAGGCGACATCCTGGTTGATGGCGATGATTTTGACCGACTCCCAGCGTTTCGACAACTTGTTGTGCGCGTACCGAATGTAATAGGCCTTCACCCGGCCGCTATTCAGCTGCATTTCGCCTCGATCCAGCGCCTGGTACTGATCGGCATATTCCTCGATGCGGGAAAAATCGGCCTCGGTATAAGTGCCCAGGGTCTCGGCCGCATCCTTGAGTTTGGTGGCGCTGATGATCGCGTAACCGGGGGTGAGCTTCCAGTCCTTGCCATCATTGTCCACGGAGGGGTCGTTCTTGCGCGGGCTGACCGCCATCACCCCGTTGACGACCTCCTTATCTTTGACTGTCCACTCCGGAGGCAGCAACACCCGGAAATTGAGCGCTTTGTTGATGTAGGGTTGGGGCTGCGGGCCCTCGGGGACCGGTTCGGGCTGGATCGGGGGCTTGGGCTTGACGTCGGGGGCCTGGTGGACGACTTCGACCTTGGGCTTGGGCGGCAGCTTGCCGGGCGCCGCGGTAAGCTTGGCATTTACCTCGGCTAGATACCGATCGATCTCGCTGGCCTCAAAGGCATCAGCGGCTGCGAGAATCTCCAACACCCGCCGGACCTCCGGGCCGCCGCCGGATGGATTGGCCGTCGGCAGGGGGACATTACGGAGCAGAGATACCAGGAGTTCCTTGATGTATTTGAGATCATCCTGGTCCAGGGAGGTCAGGGTTAACTGGTTGTGTACCTTCTGGATTCGATCGAGCACATCTTCGAAGCGCCGGGGCGGTTTATCCCGCATCACCAGCTGTTGGATCAACTGGCCAACCTGCTCGCGAAGGATCTCCGCCTCGCGCAGCTCCTTGAGAACGGTTTCGAGCTCATGGCGGTGTTCCATGCGCTCTTCGCTCTGGGCCTCCTTCAAATCTTCGATATCGACCCGGATGTATTTGGTCGTCCGATGTTGGTGAAGGGCAATCAACGTGGCAAAGAAGGCCCACAGGCCCATGGACCCCGCGAGACCGATAATCAGCATGCGGGTAAGCATATCCGCACGAGATCGCTTGCGGTCATCCGTGTTTTGGTGCTCTTCCGACCGCCGTGAGCGGTGCTTGCTTTTCCTGACAGGTTCCATGATTTTGTAACCAACAGAATATAGCATGCCCCACGCAAAGACGTTTTGTTAAAAAAAAGGGCTTCTCATCGGGGAAAATATCCCTATATTGCCGCCGGTCCCCTATTGATGGTGGGTGTAGCTCAGTTGGTTAGAGCACCTGATTGTGATTCAGGAAGTCGCGGGTTCGAGTCCCGTCACTCACCCCATTTTTCCGGAATACGACCAACTCCCCTTGTTTTATCCATGTTCTCTGCCGGGATTTCGGCTGATTGCCGACTTCGAATGGAGGGTCTTGCAATAAATTGCGACGGGAGAGCGGCGATAAATCGCCCCAGTCCAGAAAGGCCTTCAGCGTTGGCTGGAGTAGATGGACTTGATCATCTGGCCGGTCATGGCCTGATCGAAAATCATGAAGTCATCCATCTCGCCGACGTAGGGGTTATAGCTGGAGGAGGAACTGGAGGAGTAGATGGAGGGCGGCGTGCTGGAGAAGGTTACGCTCTCCCTCACGGTACTGGTGTAGTAATAGCTATACCCGCTCAGGCGAAACTCGGCACCGGTATCCATCAGGTTACGCTCGGTATACGAAGAGCTTCCTTTGTCCCCATCAACATAAAGGAAAATCTTATTCTCTTCCTTCACAAACGCGATGTGATGCCACTCACCATCGGTGATGACCGTTTTACTGGTCGCATAATTTTTCCGAGCGGTGTTCACCTTTCCGTAGCTACCACTCGAGGAGTAGTAACTGGAATAGCTGCTGTCATAGCCCAGCGAACCCTGCACGGTTCCATCGCCGCCAATGCCGATCCGAAAACCTGAACTCGACGACCGCTGAAAGCAGGACGCCATGACGCCACCGGCTTTTCTCGTCTTCACCCAGAAACTGATGGTGCCCACATTCATCGAGGTAAGTAGATTGTTTTTACCCAGCGAGACGCTACCTGACCCATCAAAGCTGAGGCCGCGACCATGATGTCCCAGCTCGACATTCTCGACGTTGCTTAGGGATCCATTCACATTTCCGGCCAGATCGACCGCACCCACGGAGTCTTCGAAGTCGTAATAGACCTTAACGCTTGATGCCAGATGCGGAAAGCGGGCTTTGAATTCTTGCAGGCTGCGCGAGACAGAGCGCGGCGCCGGCTGCCGAGGGTCGGGCCTGCGGGTTGGTGCGTTCTGAGCGACCAGGACTGGCGCATATCGCACGTTCACCTCGTCCTGCTCCGCCTTGACCGCAACCGCTTCCTTAATATTCCCCGCCTTCGTGAGTTCCATGCTGAGCTGACCCAAATCCACGAGGAACTGCTTTACGAGTTTCTCCGTTTCTCCAGCACGCAGGGTATCCGCTTTATCGGACTGGCCGATCACATAGCGCTGGAGCCGCTGCAGTTTCGGGTTGGAGGAAATATTTTCGGCACTGACTTTCCCTTCCGTGGCGAAGCGCCGCTTTTCGTTGCGGTAAACCAGGGTGCCTTCGAGATCACCCGCCTTCATAGTGTTCTGCTCGTACATATCCAGCTGCTTGAGGTAGCCGCCGTAAAGCCGGGTCAGGATGGATTCAATCTTTTGTTCAACCTGAGCAACCTTCAGCTCGAATTCGGCCCGCACCAACTCCAACTCCGCATGCGCCGGGAGGTTGAACCCGAGAAAGATACAAACCAGACTGATGGCCACGACTGTTCTATTGCTTTTCATTTATACATCGCTCCATTGGTAAGCCCTCGCACGATTGGTAAGCCCTCGCACGAATGGTTCCTCACCATACAAGACCATGTAAAGGAGGACGGATTTGGGACAGGCTTCCTTGGAGGATTATGGCCGATTCGTACGTATCTTCAACTTATTGGCCGGTGAGACCTGGGATCGAGGGGGCCCCTTCCCACTCCTCTGGAGTACTCCAGGGCATTTCGGGGTCCTGGCCCGCCTGGCCCGCCTGCGAGAACAGCTGCACTTCATCCGCCGCCTTAAATTCCAGGGTGATGTGCCCCTGGAAGCTTTTGGGCAGGGATTTCTCGGGTTTGAAGGTCTTTTCATACGAATTTTCGCCTGAATTCCAGCGAATGATCGAGGTGTTGGGCGCCTTCCCCTTGATCAACAGGCTGTTCCCCTGGTTTTCATGCGCCTCCAGCTGGGCGAGCTGGTAGACAGGCTTTCCATCAAGCAGGACCTCGACATCCGACACATCGACGTTGGATGCGTTGCTGAGGACCAGCTTGAATTGCGGCCCGGACGTCTGGCATCCGGTAAAGATCAGGCCCGAAAAAAGTACAGCAAAACAGGCAAGACGACGGGTATAGCAGGATTTTTTAACCATGATCACTTATTCTCCGATGCGCGTTCTATCAGGCCGCATGCCACCTTGTATAGCCCTATGGTCTAACGAGTAATGCCCCGCGAAGGCCCGGGCACTGAAAAGGCCGCTCAATCGAGCGGCCTTTCCACACAAAAGATGCCCGATTCAGTTCAGCAAGCTGCTGCCCTCTCCGTGAAGATCACGTACGGCCTGCTTCACGCGGTCACGCAAGCCAGCCGCACCCAGCTTCAGGTATGCGCGCGGGTCGTAGACCTTTTTGTTACCGACTTCGCCGCCGATTTTCAGCACGCCATCGTAGTTCTTCATGATGTGATCCACCACCGGACGCGTAAACGCGTACTGGGTATCCGTATCGACGTTCATCTTCACCACGCCATAGGCGAGGGTCTCGGCGATCTCTTCTTCGCTGGAGCCGGAGCCGCCATGGAATACGAGATTCAAGGGATTCGCATCGGTGCTGAATTTTTTGGCAACCGCTTCCTGGCCGTTCTTCAGGATTTCGGGCGTCAACTTGACGTTGCCCGGCTTGTACACGCCATGGACGTTGCCGAAGGTGGCGGCATACAGGAAGGGATGGATGTCGTTCAAGGCATCATATACCTGGCACATTTCTTCGGGCGAGGTGTAGAGCTTCTCGGCCTTGACGTGCGAGTTGTCGATGCCGTCTTCTTCTCCACCGACCACGCCGGTTTCCACTTCGATGAGCATGTTGATCGCAGCCAGGCGCTTGGCGTATTGAACCCCGAGCTCGAGGTTCTCTTCAAGCGGCAGTTCCGAGCCGTCAAACATGTGGCTGTTGAAGAGCGGCTTCAGGCCGTTCTTGACGCGCTCTTCGCTCCAGGTAATCAGCGGATCCATGAAGGAACCCAACTTACCTTTCACGCAATGATCGGTGTGAAGAACGACGAGTACGTTGTACTTGTCCGCGATATCGTGCGCCGCTTCGGCGAGAATCTTGGCGCCAAGCGGAGCATCCGCGAGGCTGCCAGTCGCATGCGCGCCACCGCCGGTGGAGACCTGAACCATGCCGTCTGTCTCGAGCTCGGCAAAGGCCTCAATCGCACCGGTCAGGCCTTCGAGATTCACAATGTTGATCGCCGGGTAAGCAAATTTCTTCGCCTTCGCGTTGGCGATCATTTCGAGATACTGTTCCGTTGTTGCAATTGGCATAAGTCTACTCTTTCAATAGGTTGTTTGTTGTTCGTGGGGTTCGCCGACGTAAGGCAGCAAAAACGCGGGCACGTTAATCAAGCAGGCCCTTGTGTCAATGCGGTTTTACCGTAGCTCCCCTCCGAAAGCCCTTAATCCGGGCGTTTTGCGCCCAATACGGCTTCGTAGACACGAATCGTTCCCTCGATTGTACCCCGCATGGAGAAGCGATCGAGCGCCGATGCCCGGGCGGCGGCGACCTGTTGCTGCACCGCTTCACCGCCTGCCGCGATCGCCTGCAGATGCCCGACCGCATCCGCCACCGCGCCATCCCGGACCACCCAGCCATGGCCGCCGAGCGACTCGACGGAACCTGCCGCGTCCACGGCGATGACGGGTTTCCCCAGGACCATCGCCTCGCGAATCGTTACCGATGCGCCTTCCATGCGGGAGGGGAAAAACAGCAGATCGAGCGAGGTGAGCACACGCGTGCCATCGGAGCGAAAGCCGAGCAGGTGCACCGGGTCCTCCAGGCCGAGCGATCGCATCAGGCGTTCCAGGTTTTCCTGCTCGGGTCCTTCGCCCGCGAGGATCCAGGTGATGTTCAACCCGGCCGCTTTCGCCGCCTGCGCTACCTGGAGCATGAAGGCCCAGTTTTTCTTTTCTGACAACTTGCCGAGGCCGCCCGCGAGCAAGCCATCACCGGCAAGCGCACGCAGTGCGGGATCCGGCTCCGCGGCGGCAAGCGCATCGAAATCCAGACCGCTGGGCACCACATGCACCCGCTCGATCGGATACGCCGAGCGGCGCAACACATCCTTTACGGTTTCCGAGATCGCGAGCATGGCTGCAATGTTCCGGGCAGCATATTTTCGACGGGAAAACCAATTCATGCGCAACGGCGACGCAATCCGCCGGGAGAACACAGCGGGAATGCCCAGGCGCCGGGCGGGCTTGACGCTGATGTCCACCGCACGAGAATCATGGAGGTGCAGCAGCTCGGGCCGATGCTGCTTCAGGAAGGATTCAATCTGTTGGATGCCCTCCACGTTTAAACCCGCCGCTTCCGCCCGCTCGCATAAAGGACTGCCGGGCGAACAGCCGAGCGTAACCCGGTATCCCCGATCGCGCAGGCCGAGGAGCAGATGCAGGACCTGGTACTCGCCCCCGCCCCACTCTACGTTGGTATTCACGTGGAGAATGTGGATCTTTTTCACTTCTGACATCGCGCAGAGCCTAGCAGGCTGTCGAAAAACTCGCAAGATCCGCATCCTTGACCCTCTGCCGCGGAGTCGGTAGGATTCGTACATCATGAAACGACTCATCCCTCTTGCCTGTGTTCCCGCTGTCGTATCGATCCTGATCACCACCTCGCCCAGCCAGGGTGAGATCACCGGGTCGCTCCACGATTTTTCCAGTAGCTCCTGGTCCGGCAATCAGATCTGTCTTCCCTGCCACACCCCGCACGGGGCCGACACCTCCGTGCCCGACGCGCCGCTCTGGAATCACGTAACCTCCACCGCAAACTTCACCCTCTACACCAGCACCTCGCTCGATGCGACGGTGAGCCAACCGACCGGTCGTTCGCTCCTCTGCCTGAGCTGCCATGACGGCACCGTCGCCCGCGACTCCTTCGGCGGCAACACCGGAACCCGTTTTATCTCGCCGGGGAGCACCTCTCATATCGGCACCGACTTGCGGGACGACCATCCGGTCTCCTTCACCTTTAACACCGCCCTCGCCACGGCCGATGGCGGCCTGCACGATCCGGCGACGCAATCGACCGCTTTAGGCGGCACCATCGCATCCGACTTTCTGTTCAACGGACGGGTCGAATGCTCCTCCTGCCACGATGTGCACAATCAGCAGAACAATGCCGGCCTGCTCTGGGTGGACAACACCGGCAGCGCCCTCTGCCTGACCTGCCACGACAAGTAGGCGGACCTGATGGCCGGTCACTTCCGGGTCATCTCCAACGAGTGGCGGGCCCGCAGCCGCGAACTGGCCGATGGAACGACTGGTCAACCGACGCGATGTCTGGGGCCAGTACACTGTGCTCAGCGAAAAGAGCAGCTCGAGAACAAGCGGAAATACAAAGCCCTTACGCTTCCGAAAAAATCCATGCGCGGCCAGGACATGGTCACCCTGGAAAAACTCGCGCGCCACTTTTCCAGTACGCGTCGCAATCATCTCATCGGTCTGCGCACCACCAGTCCGGAAAACACCTGTCGCTGGTTCGCCATCGACATCGATCTGCACGAAGTGGTCGCCGTCGATGCCGATGACCGTCCCGACGGAACGAGCGCGCCGCGATTGCGTGGTGGGAAAAGCTCCAGACGCGCGGCTACGACCCACTCCTCATGGACTCGAACGGTCGCGGCGGCTTTCACCTCTGGCTGCTGTTCGCCGAACCCGCTCCGGCGGCCGATGTGCACGCCATGGCCCAGGACCTGATCGCCGACTGAGAAAAGCAAAACCTCGACGGGCCGCCGGAAATCTTTCCGAAGAAAAGCAGTAACAAAACACCGTACCTGCACAAAATTTGAGCGTTTTGCCCGCGCCTGTTGAAAACTCTTTCGCAAGCATCAAAATATGAAGTATTTTTTCATCATGACATCCGAAGAATTAAAACAGCTCCCTATCGAAGATAAGATGCACATGATGGAGATTTTGTGGGACGACCTGAGAGAACGTTTTGATCAAGGCGAACTACCCGAAGCGCATAAGGTCTTACTTGACCAGCGGCGCAAACAGGTGCGGTCTGGCAAAACGCAAATGCTGGACTGGGACACCGTCAAAGCCGCTATCAGCAGAGCATGATCCCGAATGGATCCGACGCCATTTGGATTAATACATATTGCAACCAACGCTCCGCAGAGCCTTAGCGTCCTCCTGAAAAACCTCCCATGATACGTGCCGTACTCTTTGACCTGGATCAAACGCTCCTCGACCGTGAGCAGTCGCTTCGAGATTTCCTGACGTGGCAATGCGAGGGGATGCTCAAGCCGCACATCGACGATCCGGCTGCATTCATCTCACAATTCGTGGCCTTGGACGCGAACGGCACGGTGTGAAAGGGCAAGGTGTATGCTGCGTTGATTCGTGAATTCCAGATCGAAGGATGGTCTTGTGCCGAGCTACTCGCCATTTATGAATCGTGCTTCTGTGCCTATTCCGTTCCAAAGCCAGGTATCCTCGATGCCTTGACGGAGATTTCAACCCGCTACAAGCTGGGTCTGATCTCGAACGGGATGAGCCCCTTTCAAGAACGGAACTTTCGCGGCTTGGGCGTCGCGTCGATATTCGAAAGCGTGACCGTCTCGGCTGCGGTGAATCTGCGTAAGCCGGATCCGGCCATTTTTCACCTGGCGTGTTCGGAACTTGATGTCTTGCCGAGCGAGGCCTTCTACGTGGGTGACAATCCGATTGCCGACATAGAGGGTGCGAGGGATGCCGGCCTGCGAACCATCTTTATCCCTTCTTCTGCCCATCCTCATTGTGCAGCTGCGGATGGCGACCTGCGATGACATGAGACACCTCCCCCGCATAATCAACGAGACCGGAGAGCGAGACGTCGCCCCTGACGCCTGACCCGCCGCGTCGAACGATTAAAACAGTATGAAATCGTTCGAAGCACGGCTGAGCTTTCCCCACTCAGGTGGGGTCAGTCAGGGTACATGGACTGTTTTACCTGTTACGCGGTCGCGGGATCTGATTTAATCCCCCATGATCTGTCGAAGCCATTATGATTGAAGTTGAATGCCCTGCCTGCGAACAGCTGTTCGCGATAGAAGACAGCCAGCTCGGCACCACCGTCGGCTGCCCCCATTGCCAACAACCCGTAGATATGTCGGGCGCGCTTGAGGATGAAGTCGACGACATCCCCGTCGTGGGACTCCCAAAGAAACGCATCGTCATCCAGAAAGGCGGCGGGACCTTCCAGGCACCCGGACCGGTGAATGTGCAGATGCAACCCGTTCAACAGATGCCACCGGTTCAGCATGCGCCCGTTGGTGCTCACCCCAGCGGCGTCGTTCGTCAGCCCATGCCCCCTCAGCCGGGCGGGCCCGCGCCATATCCTCCCCAGCAACGTGCTCCGATGAAGGTGGTCGTGACCGACATCAAGATGCCCTTGGGTTCGATGGTGGTGTTTATGTTGAAACTCATGGTGGCGAGCATCCCGGCCATGCTCATCATGTGGCTGGTCGTCGGCCTGCTGAGCTTGCTCTTTGGCGGCATCATTACCGCCATCGTTGCGGCGGCCACTGCCGGAGCCGGCGGTTGATCCCATTTACCATGATCATATTCTTCTCGCATCTTCTCCCTCGTCTTTTAAGGTCCCTCTAAATGGAACCACGTATTATTTCACGCGCTGAGCACGGTATCAGCCGCCAAGACATCAACGAAAATGCGCTCAAGGTGCTGTATCGCCTGAAGTCTAACGGCTTTCGCGGCTATCTCGCCGGCGGCTGTGTCCGCGACCTGCTCCTGGGCCGCACGCCGAAGGACTTCGATGTCGCCACCGACGCCACCCCCCAGCAGATCCGGAAGATTTTCTTCAATTGCCGCCTGATCGGCCGACGTTTTCGGCTCGCGCACATTCATTACGGCGACGATATCATCGAGGTGGCCACCTTCCGGGCCAACATCCCGGTGGAGGACAATCTCGACGAGCAACACGTCACGATTGAAGATGGCATGGTCCTCCGCGACAATCGCTGGGGCACGCCCGAGCAGGACGCCCGCCGCCGCGACTTCACGATCAACGCCATGTTTTACAACATCGAAGATTTCTCGGTCATCGACTATGTCGGCGCCCGCGAGGATCTCGAAAAACGCATCATCAAGCTGATCGGCGACCCGTTCGTCCGCTACATCGAGGACCCGGTACGCATGTTGCGTGCGGTGCGATTTGCCACCACCCTGGATCTCAACATCGGGGACGACGAGCACAAGGCGATGGTTCAGCAGGCCGAACACATCCTCAATGCGGCCCCGGCCCGACTCTATGAAGAGTTCCTGAAATTTCTGTATAGCGGAGCGTCGGCCAAGGCGATTCCCATGCTGCTCGACGTCGGCATCCTCCAGCACATCTTCCCCAGCTGGGCACATTGGCTGCAGCACGAAGCCAGCGAAGCCGACCGCAAGTGGGTCGACCAGGCCCTGCGCCAGGCGGACATCTGGAAAACCAACGACCGCAAGGCGGATGCGCCCCTCCTTTATGGCCTCATGTTCGGCTCCTATCATGAGTGGCTGGCCAACGCGATTCCCGACGTGCAGCGCTACCAGGCCATTCACGAGGCGGTGGAATCACACTACGAATCGTTCCGCCTGCGTGTGAGCATGCCGCGACGGCAGATGACCCAGATGATGCACATTGCCTCCTGTCAGCCCCGCTTCGAAAAGACCCACGGCAAGGTGCCCCACAAGTTTGCGGAGCGACACTACTTCCCCGAAGCGCTGGTGTACTTTCAGTTCGCCCAGGGCTTGAGGGGCGACAATCCCGAGCTCGCCACCTGGTGGAAAGACTTTGTGAAGGAAAACCCCCAGACCGCTCGCAAACCCGTGCGTCCCAAAAAAGCACCGCGACGTCGGAAACCTCGGGGGCCGAAACCCACAACACCCACAACACCCACAACACCCACAACACCCACAACACCCACAACGCCCACAACGCCCAAACCGGCGGACGCGTAAGCCCCAGCCACGTCATGGCCGACCTCTACGAGACCGAACAGATCGTTCGCGAATACCTCTTCTTCCACTACGGCAAGCCCGAAGCCATTTTGCCCTGGCCCGATGGCCCGCATGCCGCACTCCATTATCCCGTGCGCTGTGCGGACCTCGTCCTCGAACATGCACAGGCCCGGAACAGCGCCCTCGACCTCGGTTGTGCGGTCGGTCGTTCTTCCTTTGCGCTCGCCGCACAGTTCGAGCAGGTCCTGGGCATCGATTACTCCCAGGCCTTCGTCGATGCCGCAAATCGCCTGAACGCCGAAGGGGCCATCAAGCTTTCGTATCCCGTGGAAGGCGAGCTGGAACAGGAGGTCCGCATAGAAATGGCCCCGGCAACCAACTTGAGCTTTATGCGCGGCGATGCCTGCGCCCTGCCCGAGGATCTCGGGCGCTTCGACGCCGTTCTTATGGCCAACCTGATCTGCCGACTCTACGATCCCGCAGCCTGTCTTGCGCGTTTGCCCGACCTGGTAAACCCCGGCGGCATCGCCCTCATCACCACGCCCTGCACCTGGCTGGAAGCGTTTACCCCGCGCGAAAAATGGATGGGTGGATTGATCCGCGACGGCCAACCCGTCCAGACCCTCGACGGATTAAAAGCCGCTCTCGAAGGGCCGTTCATCCTGGAAAAAACCACCAACCTGCCGTTTCTGATTCGGGAACACGCCCGCAAGTTCCAGTGGTCGGTCGCCGAAGCCAGTGTCTGGCGTCGGGTGTAAGCGGGGGAGCGAGGCTTTAGTCGTAGCGTGTGAGGTTGGGTGGCGGGGGACCAGGAAAACCGCGGATCTGGGTGGCGTGCTTACGTGGGTTGTTTTTTGTTGCGTATCCTCGCCCCTCCCGGGATCTCCCCCGGCCTTCACCGAGCTTTCCAAATATTTGGAAATCGGCTACCATCCACTACAATCAGCGTGATATCCATACCCCTTGAATAATCACAGGTTCGACAATAATATAATGACTACGTGGACACCAACTATCTAAGATGAAACGAGCATCAAGCCGGATCATAAATATCTGGCTGCTGCGATTTGGTGCAGCATGAGCGCTTGTATGTGAGGTCACTTTGGGCAGATGACTCTATGGGTTATCGGGCCTTTGCTGATCATAGCCGCACACACATTTTTTAAGAATCCTAGAATGAATATGGGAAGAATGATCTTCCCTGGTATTGGGTTGTTGTTACTAGCAGCCTTCACATCAAAGGCTATCATAGATGTTCTATGGGCTGGTCACGACCCGATTTTCAGATAAGAAAGTGGACGGGCAAGTCGTTGCACCCGACGACTAGTAGCTGATGTGTCAGTTTTTTTACTTCAGTCGTATCAGTTTCCCCCCAACGGGCACATGGCATGCAGAAGGAATGCTTCACCTGAATGGCAAACCCATAGCCAAAGAAGCACGGGTGATTGAGAAAGATGAACCAGCCCTCCATCCTTGTGTGTTTCGCATGCCTTGCGATCAGCTTCGCGCACGCGGAGCCAAAGCTGGAAGGCCAGGTTGCTCTCGCCGCTGACGCAACATCCGGAATGGACGCGTACACGCAGATTCAACGCGTGTTCGGGAAGCGATCCATCGAATCGCCTGATCGCTACCCGGGTAACCATACGGGCTTTGAGCATATCCGTGTGGAAGAGGATTCCGAGGTCGGCGGATACTTCAGATTCTACCTGCACCGTGACCTCGACGGAGACCGGCATGAGGGCCGGGCCGCATCCGACCGCCAGCGAAACGAGATCAAGGGATACACCGGGTCCGACGCAGTTCTCAAGGCAAGGCGCGGCCAGGTCTCGCGCTATCGCTGGAAATTTCGCATCGGTGAAGACATGGGAGTGACGACGCATTTTTGTCACTTCTTCCAGCTCAAGGGCGTCGGAGGCGACGATGCGGACGACCCCCTGCTCACCCTCTCAGGCGCGGTCTCGAAAGGTAAGCCGTTGCTCGAATTACGGCATTGGCCGGGAGAAGGTGCTCCCGCAAAGAAGTTCTCCATCGCCGACTGGTCCGCCGTGAAGGACCAATGGCTGCAGTGCGCCTGCCTGGTAAGATATGGCGACAAGGGATCGATTCGATTCTCCATCAGCACCCTGGACGGAACACGCATCTATGTGAAGGAAATCGCCGAGGTGGATACGTGGAGAGCGGGGATGGAATTTGTCCGGCCGAAATGGGGGGTGTATCGAAGTCTTGAGGAGGGAGAGGCCATTGAGAATGAGACGGATGTCGTATGCTTCACGGACTTCATCGTCCAGGAGTGGAGCGAGCTTCCTGAAACATTGTGGATCGAACAAGACGGTGGCGGACAAGCGGGTACGCGCCCCGAGTCGAAATGACCGTGATGGGTGAAGAAGGGCTAAAATGTTACCGCAACCCCGTTGGGGTAGGTAAACGCTCTTGCGACATACTCTGTATAATCACGGTCTAAAACCTGCTTTCTTTTGGGCCGAAGATCCGGCAGCGTTTCTTCCATGAAACATCACCCTGCTCCGATCCATCGCCGCGACTTTCTGAAAAAATCCAGCCTGGCGGCAGCCGCCTTTGCATGGGCGCCCCTCTCCCAGGCCGCCAAACCCGCCAGCGGCGTCTTCACCTTTGATGGACCCGCCTCCCTCGTCCATGGAACCGGCTGGGAAAGTCTCAACCCCGGTTACTGGCAGATCAAGGACGGAGCCCTGCGCCGGCGGATCAAAAACTACGGCGATCGCGCGCGTGCCACCGGATTTCCCTACCACTACGAAACGCACAGCAAAAATGGTAATGGGGTGATGAATACCGAATACGACCCGTCGCTTCAGCCCGGTGTGCTCTACCGCCGCGACCACTATCTTTCCCGCGCCTACACGATCACGGCGGAGTTCACCTACCACGGGAATGCGGATGTCCGGCGTGACGGAGATGCCGATAGCTGGCGGATGTATCAACCCGGCTACGGCATGATGGGAGTCGCCATCGGTGCCAAAAGCCTTTTTGAAAGCTATGGCAAGATCCGGCAATCGTCCCTGATTGGCTGGACCGACAACGGTAAATTCGGCTTCGTCAAGCGGCCGAAGCAAAAGGAGAAATCCAAGGAGCCGGACCTGATCCAGGCGCCCGAGGTGAACGCGGGCGACAAGGTCACGCTTCAGGTATCGGTAACGTCGACGGACGGGACGTCGGATATTACGGTCACACTCACCACACCTGCTGGAAAAGCATCGATGACCCGCAGCATGACCAGCATCCACACCAAGGGTTTTGTCGGCATCGCCGCGCGCGGAATCGCAGACTTCGAAGTGAACACGCTCAAGATCGAAAGTGCTGACGCAGAACCTCGTGAAGTAGGAACAGCCGAATGCCAGGTGTGTTATCCGCTCGGGGACACCTTGAAGATGGTGAATGGCACGTGGCAGGTTCGTTTCGTTGGCATCTTTGCCTCGGATGGCAAGCAGGCGACGATCCGCGTCTCGCATGAGTCGAGTCCCCATCGCGGATGGGACGTTCAGCCGGACGCGGGCTCGGCGCTGATCGTGAGTAATCGCTGGCGACGCAACACCGCAAGCATCCTGGTCAAGCTCCCCTTCGACCCGTCCACGAAAACCCTGTTTTACACCGTCTGGAAAGACGATGTAAACGTGACCGCGGATCCGCGCATCGGTTCGGCTGGCTGTGGTCCCGGAACGGGTTATGTGGGCGATGTCCCCGCGAGTGGAAATTACGTGGGCCGCTTACCCCAGCTCCAGGCGCCCTACAAGCTCTGCGGTTTAAGCTGTCATGCCCTTACGAGTGGCCTGCAGCAACGAACCGGGAAGGGCTGGAAGATCCTCGGCGGCGGCGATGACTGGCAATTCCGGGATCAACCCACGGTCGAAGCCTACAAGCACCTCGAGGACTACAACTTTCAGATCATGGTCTGGGAGGATGACGTCTGGTACATGGAGCTCATGCTCTATCCGCCGAGCACGGATGACGCCTACAAGGTCGTGACCATGTCCATCGCGGGCCCGACCAGCCGCTGGCAGATGATGCGGCATTGGAACATCATCAATCCCGGGGATCACGATTACGGCATGGACGATGTAAAAGGGCCGGAACAGATCGCGATTCGTACACACGAGGGCTTGGGCCAGGATCCCGATTACATGCGGCGGAACTTTCAGATCGTGCACCACCTGGTCACCGGTGCGGAAGAAGTCGACCCGTTGGCCAATCCGAAAAAGTGGCGGGCGTGGAAGATGCCCAACCGCGATTTCACCCTTGCGATCGTCGACTCCCGGCTTTGGCGTTCCAGCCAGGATACGGCGATGTGGGATGACGAAGGCTGGGGCCACGACAAGGAGCTGTACGACCGAAAAGATCCTACGCGCAGCCTGCTCGGCGAGGAACAATTCGCCTGGCTCACCCAGCTGATCCGCACAGACAGCGCACGGCAGATCTGCCTTACGGGCATCAATGCCCTGCACACGATTTGGACCGGTGGCAAGAATTACAGCAACACGGAAGACGACTTTGCTCAACGCGACCGGGTCGCCGCCGACTATGCTGGCTGGGTCGCGGCGGGGTCCGAGCGGGTGATCGAACTCCTGGGTTCGCGCGATGGCGTGGTGACCGTTTACGGCGACGTGCACAACGGGAGCATCATCAAGAACACCGATCACAACCTGATTGAATGCAGCTTTGGCCCCATCGGTCGTAGTGGCGGACGTGCGGTGATTGAAGGCTTCGGACCAAAGATGAAAGATTACGATGGCCGGCCCCTGGAGGTCACCAGCCTCTACCACAAGCAACACGCCGATCCATCGCTCAACGCTCACGCCTCCGGTGAGCCCTTCTACTGGAACTTCCTCGAGATGGAGTTCAACCCCGAGGGTGAAGATCCCGCGATCGGCATGCGCGTGCGCAACCTGGTGGATGCGCCAAAGGAAGGCGTACGTGGCGGTGGCGCCCTGGAGACGACTTCATCCACGACCGGCCGCACGCCGAGCTGCGCCCTGCCCGTGATCAAAACATTACCGAACGCGGATGTGCGATTTACGACCCTGGATGGGGTGCCGATTCGAGGCACGCGGAGTAACGCGGATGGTCAGGTGCACCTCAAGGGTTTGATCGGGCCGAAGCCCGGCGAGCAGGTCATGCTTTCCGCGAATGATGGGAAGCAGGCCGATGCTCAAGTGATTACGCTCTTGGGCTAGCCGAGTGAACATCGGCCAGGGAAACGCGTATCCCGGCACCGGAGGGGACATGGTTTTTAGCCCCGGCCTTCAGGCCGGGGTGGCCCACAAAAACACCACACGTCCCGGAGCTTACTATCGGGACGAAAAAAATCGCAGGGCCAGATCTTCCCACCCCTCCGGGGTGAATAACGTTTTTGGAAATACCCCGGGCTGAAGCCCCGGGGCTAAAGAATGCTGCCACTCCGTGGCGAAGAGTAGCGGCATGGCCATCGCCCAATGTAACGCGAATTTCGTCCCCTCCGTGGCGAAAAATATGAACGCAGCTTCGGAGCGGTTAACCGAATTGTCGGAGCTCGAGCGCGTGGCGATGCAACACCTGCCGGACGCAATGGCTTCGCCAAGCAGGAGGGCGGCAAACAGAAACCCGCCATCAAACAAAGCCTCGCTCCGTAACGATAAAAACCCTGCGCTCAAAGGTAGGCGGTAGGGTATAAAGTGAACGCGACATTCCTGGAATGGAATGATCCGGCTGCTGATACAGTAAATTGGGTCTCTGACCCGAACCCGACGCTTGTTGATTTTGTCGTTTGGTCGGGACGGAGTCCCAAGCTACTTGGCCTCGTTACCCGGCTGAACGATCTTGTACAGATCGTGGCGGCGATCGCGAAGGTTGGTGACACTCCCGCGGGCATGCAGGGCTTTGATCAGGTTCAGGTCGACGTCGGCGATGAGCACCATTTCCGTGTTGGGCGTGGCCTCGGCTTTCACCGTATTGGTCGGAAACGCAAAGTCGGAGGGGGTGAGAATGGCCGACTGCGCGTATTGAATATCCATGTTATTCACGTTGGGCAGATTGCCCACAGCGCCGGCAATAACGACGTAACACTCGTTTTCGATGGCACGGGCCTGGGCGCAATGGCGCACGCGCATGTAGCCATTCTGGGTATCGGTGAGGAAAGGCACGAAGAGGATGTTCATGCCCTGGTCCGCGAGGATGCGGCTCGCTTCCGGGAACTCCACATCGTAGCAGATGAGGATCCCGATGCGTCCACAGTCGGTATCGAAGGCCTGGATCTTATCTCCGCCAACCATGCCCCACGCGGAAACTTCCGACGGGGTCGGATGGATCTTATGGAACTGCTCCCAACTGCCATCGCGCCGACAGAGATAGGCCACGTTGAGCAAGGTGTCGCCTTCCAGCACCGGCATACTGCCGGTGATGATGTTGACGTTGTAGGATACCGCGAGGTTTAGAAAGCGATCCCGCAGCGGAATGGCGTGTGCGGCCAACTCCCGAATCGCCTGCGACTCGGGCAGGTGGTTGTACGGCGCCATGAGCGGCGCATTGAAAAATTCAGGGAAGAGCATGAAATCCGCCCCGTAGTCGGAGACCGCATCGACAAAGTATTCCGCCTGCCTCATGAGCGAATCCATGTCGGGAAACGAGCGCATTTGCCATTGCACGAGACCGATGCGCACTTCGAGCTGCTCATCTTTGCGCAACTTTGGATCCACTTCGTGATAGATGTTGATCCACTCGAGCAGGGTGGCGAATTCGCGGCTCTCGGTGTCGCCTTCCAGGTAATTCTTTAAAATCTTCCGTACGTGAAACCCGTTGGAAAGCTGGAAGGTCAGGGTTGGATCATAGATATCTCGCGCCTGAACGCGCTCGATGTATTGACGCGGCGTGAGCTCGGCAGCATAGCCTGAGTAGTTGGGAATTCGGCCGCCTGCCATGATCGCGCGCAGGTTCAGGTTCTCGCACAGCTCTTTGCGCGCCTCATAGAGCCGACGCCCCAGGCGCAAGCCCCGGTATTCGGGATGCACAAACACCTCGATACCGTAGAGCACATCGCCCTCTGGATTGTGGGTGTTGAAGGTGAAGTTTCCATGGATCTGTCGGTAGGTGTGCTCGTCGCCGAAGTCATCAAAAAGCACGATGAGCGACAGGGCCGAAGCAACCACGTTGCCATTGACCGTGATGCACAGCTGGCCTTCCGGGAAGAGCTCAAGCAAGCGCTGAATCTGCGATTCATGCCAGGCCTGAAAACCCACCGAGGAGTAGGCCTCATCCATGGCGGTGCACAAGCCCTTATAATCATCCGCCTGAAGGTTGCGAAGCTCGATAATGTCCTGCGTATTTTCGTCCATGAGACACCACTCCATGTAATGTTGTGCTGGCTCCTATCCCGATTAACAGGGGAAGCAAGTATTCGTTTTAAAGTATGATGATAATTAGCAGAAGCGGGATGGGTTACAAGACCGCTGAGAAGACGCGGCACCCGAGCTATTCGACGCTGATCAGGAAGAGCTGATAGGCCACACCCTGGGTGTCGATGGCTTGTTGATTCCACGGAGGCTGGCCGGGGAGACCGGAGGCGATAGCGACGAAGGGGCCATGGATGCTGTTGGCCGCGTAGATGCGATAACTCTTTCCCTCGACACTTGGCCAAAGGAGATTCAGGAAGGGCAACCCTGCGGGATGGCGTTGGATGCGGGCGACCAGCAAGGAACTGCTGTCCCCGGGCAGGGTCCCGGCGACGAACTCGTGGCGGTCGAGAAAGCCATCGAGATCGAAATCCTGCAGGCCGCTGCGACTGAGGTCGCCAAAGTGGGTCGTCTCCCAGGTATCATCCATCCCGTCGCCATCGTTGTCGCTGTAGATCGGGAAACTCGCCGAACCGGGTGACGCGGTGTGGGCCTCCCAGTTCGTTGGTTCATTCCCCGCTGCGATCAACGACACCCGTTGCAGGCTCATGCCGGAGCCATCGGCGTCCGGGGTAAAGGGTGCCTGGTCGAGATAGATCAGCTCATCGGTCACCACCCAGGAGACGTTCGTATCCGGAGCATCCGCTGCCTGTGGGACCTGCAGGGTGATCCGGTCGCTGCGATCAGACAACTGTCCGGTATAGGGGCCAAACAAATCGACGGCCCCTTCGAGCAGCCCGTAGTGCGCAAGAAACGCCGTACGCATGACGGTGTTCGTCGGATCGAAAGGCAGCACCAACAGGGACGTCCGACCGTTCAAGAACCGACCGGCCGGGAAGTCGTAATCGCTTCCACCTCGAATCCGAAATGATCCATCCCCGTTAAACAAATCGATGGTGGAGGTAGCGGGATTGAAGAGTTCAATGAATTCAAAGGACGCATCTTCATCGACGTTGGTCGGCCCCTGCGGCGGATTAAACATGACCTCGCTGATACTCAGCTCAGCCATGCGCGGAAGGTTCACCTGATTTGGCGAAGGCGTAGCCAGGGCGCGCTGCCCTCCGCGATCCGGAATGCGACTCAAGCTCGCCCCGTTCGGCTGGCCGTCGAAAAGACAGACATCGACCACCCGATCGCCGCCACCGGGCAGGTACGAAAGCAGCAATTCTTCGCCGGCTTTATTTAAGCCAAAGCCATTTGTGATCGGAACGTGGAAGCCGCTCACCTCATCGAACAGAACCCCTTGGAACGCGGGCAGGACACCGGCCGGAAGGGCCCATTTATCCAGGGCATTCCGATCATCGCTCAAGTACCAGTCGGTGAAATTCACGGCATTGGAGGCCGTGTTCACCAGCTCGATCCAATCGTTCGAATCGTAGTCAGGAAACCCGGGATCGTTAAAATCCGTGTGCGCGGCCATTTCGTTGATGATCAATCCAGCCGGTGGCACGGGATCGGATTCACCGGGAGAACCGTTGATATAGGTGCTCGGCCGCCAGTTGTTCCCGTAGGCCAGACCGCCGGTTTGTTGCTGCTGCATACCCGTCGGCGTCGGCACCAGTGAATGGCCCGGTCCTTCGGCGGAAAGGTACCAGCCCCGGCCGGTGCTATACTCAAATGCAACGATTTCCGTTCCAGAAAGGGCGGTTTTTAAGCGCACGGTTTCCCCGCCATTGTTCAACTGCCCGGATGTGAAGGGTCCGTGAACCGCGATGCTGGGGGCGAGTCCGTAATGTGTACGAAAGCTCGTCGGATCGGTATCGGCGAGGACGAGATAGGCTCCGGCCTCGAGTACAGTCCCGGTGGGAAAGGTATAGTCGATTCCCGCGGAAAAGCTCACGCCATCCAGCTGCAGGTTGAGCGTCGCACTCGTATTACAAAGTTCGATGAACTCGAAGTCGGAGCCGCCGATCGGCTGAAACATCAACTCGGTGATCCGCAAGTTGGCCAGCAGGGCCGGCGTGTTGAAGGCATCACCGGTGGTGAAGGAGATCGGCTCCGACCAGTGACTCCACTGGCCGTCGTCCCCCAGCATTTTCACACGCGCACGGTAGCGGCGCCCAACGCCCAAATCTACAGAAGGAATTGTAAGGCTGTTGGTGAAGGTATATATGACCGGACTGAGATAGCTGGCGTTGATCTCGTAGGAACGCGGAACCAGCGGGTCAAAATCCGGCGCATTCGGTTCCGTCACCTCGGCCAGACGCCATTGCATCCCCTGAAAACTACTCGACGCGCTGCTGAACGTGCTGCTCTGAAACGTGAGGGCATTCACCGGATAATTGGTATCCCCCAGGTAGCTGATCACGGGCGTATCGGGAATGCCCACATCGTTATCGAGAATGTTGGCGAGGATCCAGGCGTTGCGGGTGACCACGTAGTCCTTCTCCTTCTGCAGCATGCCCGCAAAATCACTCGTGAGCGAGGATTCATAATACCGTCCGGCCTGGGCTTTGCCAGAGTTGACCAGGCCCGAAGTCATGATGGGGTTGTAATCCCACATCGCCCGATCGGCATCGACAAAGGAAGGCTGTCCCGGCGTATGCACCCACTGGGCAACTTCGTCGAGCACCATCCCGGTTTGCTCCGGATTGAAGAGCAGGTCAACCAGCTCGCGTGAACGATTGCGAAACCCGAGATCGAACTCCGGAATCGCGAGCACGTAATCGCTGAGGGGTCCGCGCGGATTCGGTGCATAGGTCGTAGTCCAAGTCAGGTCGAGATCCCAGTTGATCACCTGCCATTTGGCCGAGACCGGGTTGTGATAGTAGTAATAGTTTTTGTTACTCAGGATGTCGTAGTCGTGAATCGCCCAGGCGATGAAGCGAAAATTGTAATAGTCGTCGAGGTCGAGGTTGTCCTGCCACCAGGCCAGGGTCTGCGGGGCCGATTTATACGCAAAAAAGGCATTGAGGTCGGCCTTGTCGGTCGGCTGATCCGGCCCTTGATTGTTCAGCTCCCCGGTACCGCCCTCCATCTTGTAGAGGTTGCCATCCGGGAGCTGATGTGCGTCGAGAAACCGTCCGTCCAGCTGTTCGACGGCCATGTACATGCCTTGAAAATCATCATCGTACTGGGAGGGTGTCGGACCGGTTTCGCTGGCGTGCTCGATGATCCGAAAATGCACGTAATGGGTCTTCGGGGCCGGGTTGCTGGACAGATTGTGCAGCTTGAATCCGCCCCCCTCGAACAAGCCCTGCTCCCCGCGCTGGAGAAAATTCTGCTGTTGAATCAACGCCGAAAAATTCAGCTTATCCCAGGTTGTATCGTACTTCCGACCGTAGTCATCCCGTGCCTGGAAAGAGTGGGTCTTGTTGAAGTCGAACTTCCACATGTTTTTGCCCATGGCATACCGCCAAACGCCGCCCCGGGCACGGTAGCGAATGTGATCGTACACCTCTCCATCGTAGACCAGGCAGCCATCCCAGAGGTACTCCGCGCCGCCATACGCACCCGCGGTTGAATTCGGAATGTGCTGGGCGTCCTCATGGTCGGTCCGGGTGGTCAGCAGATGATAGGTCGGGATGCTCTCCATCAGCTCGGGCGAGTAGGTGACCTCGGGTGCAACGCCCGGCTGCTCGCTTGCGGTCCACGCGGGCACGCGATCATATACGAAGATGGAAAAATTCGGCTGCGCGTCATCAGCATAGGGCACCTGCACGCTCGCGGCTCCGGTGTCATCGGCGAGGATGCGGGTACGAATCAAACGGCGATGGGTCATCAGGTTCGCCGGCAGCTCGGCCGTGAAGAGATCATCGCCGGCAAGCGCATCGGCTCCCACCCCATCGTCGCGCATGGGCAAACTGGACCACGACGTCGCATAACGGGGATCGTCGATCGCGATGTAATCGCCGGGCTCGACGAGTTGGTATTCCAGGGTAACCGCGCTCACCCCATCCGGATCGGTCACCCGGGCCGTCACCTGCACCGGAACACCGGAAGTGGTGACCAGGCTCCGCGGCGACACGTGGCGGATACGCGGAGGAATATTGGTGGTGAAGACACTGTTTTGTGCGCCCGGGGTCGGGTTGCCTGTACTGCTGCGCCAGGCACCGCCCAGATCGTTATCGATCAGCGGATGCAACAACTCCATCGAGGCACCCAGGCCATGCGCGGCCGTCGGCCAGGGGAAGCCTGACTGGTAACTCACCTCATCGATTTTATCCCCCACCGCGTTGCGCAGGGTAAGCGTTTCACCCGAATTCGACAGCGATGTGGAGATGCCCCATGCATCAAATGGAGCGAAACCAAAGACGCCCTGGAAGTCGGCCGCATCGCGGGCAAGGACCAGGGTGTGCCCGGCATCGATCGAGGATCCCGGCGGGAAGTGGTAATCGATGCCTTTACTGAAATACCAATCGGCGAGCTGCACGGTCGAGGTGTGCGCGTTGTACAACTCGATAAACGCCGAACGCCGGGTCTTATCCGCAGGGTCATAGTGAATTTCGTTGAGGATGACTGGAAGGATCAGCGCGGAATCCGTGGTAAAGCTGGCCGGGGCCGGTGTCCAGACCTCACCTGCGGCATTGATCGCGCGCGCGCGGTAGAAATAGGTCGTTTCCGGGCTGAGACCGGTGGCAAACGCGGAAAACGGTCCTCCCTGTTCGCCCAGATTCTCAACATGATCCCAGCCGGAGGCCGCCGTCCCGGCGTCGGAGCTTCCGTAAAAGAAGCTGACCACGGGCGAATCGTTTCCCGTGTCCAGGACTTCGCCCGCCAGGCGGGCAGCGGCCGCGCTGATATCGATTGCGCCGTGATTCACAAGCGAGGGAAGACCGGGGATGAGAGTGGTGAACGACCCGGTGCTGGCCGCCCAGGCATCACCGGCTGTGTTTGTGGCCCGACTGCGAAAAAAGTAGGTCGTACCGGAAGCCAGACCCTCCAGCGGAAGGGAGAACGGACCGGATCGTTGGCCCAGCGCGACCGAGCCAACCCAGTTGGTTGTCGCGCCACCGTCGCTGATGCCGTAATAGAACGTCACGTCCGGAATAGCTCCTCCGGTGTCGGCGATGGCGCCCTGCAGGGTCACACTGAAAGATTCCAGAAGGGTCACTGATTGACTCCCGACCGTCGCGATGACCGGAAGAGTTGTGAACATTTCGCTGGCCGGAGCCCAGTCCCCCGCGGTGCCGTTCACCGCATGATATCGGTAGAAGTACGGAGTCGCACGCGACAAGCCGGTGACATCCTGAAAAATATCGCCAACATTCTGCGTGCCGAGGCTCGCTGAGAAGGCCCAGGCATTGGAATCCGTTCCGCCATCGCTCGCTCCGTAATAGAGGGTAACCTCGGGTGGGTTATCCCCTTCGTCGATCAGGGTGCCGGTGAGGCGGGCGGTGAACGCGGTGATATTTTCCGGACTACGATTCTGGATTTCCGGGGCACCTGGAACGGCGGTTTCCACGAGTTGAAAACCGTGTATCCCTCCGTTGCTGGAAAGCTTCGCCCACTCGATGAGGAGCGTGGGGCTCGTCAACTCGGTGTAGTGTACATAGGTCGCGGGTTGGGCGGTCGCTTCCGAGGTGGCCGTTGCTTCAACGTAGCCATTAAAGGTGCCCGAATTGGTCTTGCCAAACTTTCGCGTGCCGGCATCCTGGTTGATCTGCCAGTATTGGGTACGATCATTACCGTCCGATCCATAGTACAGGTAGAGATCATACTTCGAGTAGGGAATCCCGGTGACGGTGATCGTTCCATCGCCCGCGGAACCGGTATCATCGAGGTACCCGTCAAACAGCGGATGGGTACTCGCATTGTTCGATGCGCGGTAGGTGACGTTGACGAACCAGGTGAGGGTCGCTGCGACGGAGCTGCCCGAATCATCTACGAGCGAAACCGGAGTCGTCTGGGACGTGGCAACCGGCGGATTGTTCCAGTTTTGCTGGGGGATAAAACCCGCGCTTGCCGCGGGCGCCAGAGCGGTGCCGGTTGAGCCAACCGTTCCGAGAAAATTGACGCCGATGGAACCCGCGAAGGCGGCCTGCAGGGTCATCCAAACCGCTAAACCCACGTAAAGTAAGCAATTATGCATAGTAAAAAGGTACCCCCCGTCCATCGCGCTGTACATCCCCCGCGGCATACCTGCCGAAGGGAGGTAGGCCTTACAGAATCTGCCAGCCCGTACGGTAGGTGCGCGAAAGCATCTTATTGGCGGCTTCGTTATTTTCGACGCGAAGTGCCGCGGCATTCCATTCCAGCGTCTCACCCGGCAGCCGATTCGCGACCGTTCCCAGGAGCACGGCTTCCGCGAGCGGACCGGCGTAATGGAAACCATCCGAGGTTTTTTTGCCGGCAAGGCAGGCATCGACCCAGGTGTGATAGTGATCGACGTTCTTGGGAATATCCGGCTTCGGAGTGCCGGCAAATTTTTCTTTGGGCAGCAGCTGGGGACCGCCCACGTGCGGCAGCATCATGACGCCTTCTTCGCCGATGAAGAGCGAACCGGATTGAGCGAGGTCCCAGCCTTCGGGCAACGGGGCCAGTTCTTTGGGCGGCTGTTTGCCACTGTCGTACCAGGTGACCTTGATCGTATCCCCGGTGGTGAACTTCGTGCCGGGAAAGGTATAGTGGAAAATCTCCCAGTCCGGCCAGCACTCGCCAAAGCGAAGCGGGTTGTCCTGCCACTCCTTCGGTACCTCCGAACGAATATCGGTCGGGTAGGTCAGGTCCAGCGCGGAGAAAACCGGGTCGAGAATATGGCAGCCAAAATCGCCAATCGTGCCGGTTCCGAAGTCCTGCCATTCACGCCACTTGAAGGGGTGATATAACTCTTTCAGAAAAGGGCGATGGGGTGCTGTACCCAGCCAACCATCCCAATCGAGATTGGCGGGAATTGGATCTACACCCGTCGGCCGTGGACCGTGAGTGTATTTGGCTGCGCACCAGGAATGGACCTCCTTGATCTTGCCGATCACCCCGGAGCGGATGTAGGCCACGGCGCTGCGGTAAGCGATGTGCGAATGAATCTGGTTTCCCATCTGGGTGATGCAATCATGCGTGTCCGCATACTCGTTCATCAGACGCGCTTCAGCCACATCATGGGTCAGGGGTTTCTGGCAATACACATGCTTGCCGCGCTTCATGGCCGACAAGCCCATGATCGCATGCATGTGATCGGGAACCGTGACGTTGACCGAATCAACCTTGTCCCCTTCCTTTTGCAGAAGCTCGCGCCAGTCGGTGTAGGTGCGGGCGTCCGGATGCAAGGCGGCCGCTACTTTCAATTTGTTCGCATCGATATCGCACAGGGCGACAATCTTCACTTTCGGATGGCTGGAGATATTGGCGAGATCGCCCTTTCCCATCCCGGTCACCCCGATGGCCGCGTGCTGGAGTTGGCCGTTCGGACTCGCCTGACCAAAAACGGAAGTGGCGGCAAAGGCACCTACGGCGGATTGCTGGAGGAAGGATCTACGGGAGCTTTGAGTTGTCATACTTGATAGAATGAGGGGCCAAGCCGACGAATACACGTGGTTTTTTAGGTAAAGTGAGGCGTCAACCCTTTACCTCACACGCCGCTTGCTGTTTCTTGGACAAATATTCATAATGTCCCTCGATTTATCTCCAACCCGGGATCGCAGTATGAACAAGATGTTGAATTTACGCACATGGCTCGCACTGGCCACCCTCCTTTGGGCGGGTGTTGCTCACGGGCAGGTTGCCCCCAATTCCACGTTCTTCTTCGTGAAGCAGGACAACACGATTTATGAGAATGCCAATCTCAGCAATGGTCTCGGCGACTCGCTCTTCGCAGGCACAAGCGGTACAGGAGGCGGAACCAACATCATGCGCAGTCTGATCGAAATTGATCTGCCCGG
>JBLIND010000008.1:0-41764 GCA_047639095.1 Candidatus Omnitrophota bacterium
ACCGCTATGCGACCGATGCCATCTGGTTCCTCCCCCACTTCGAAAAGATGCTCTACGATAACGGCCAGCTGTCCCGGGTGTATGCCGAGGCGTATAAGGTCACCGGAAACGCATGGTACAAACACGTCGCCCGACGGATCAACGACTGGGTGCTCCGCGACATGCAGGATCCCGCAGGCGGATTCTGGAGCGCCTACGATGCGGACAGCGAAGGCGAAGAAGGGAAATACTATCTTTGGGGTCGAAAAGAGCTCGTGGAAATTCTCGGTGAAGACGCCGCGAAGTCCCTGGCCGAAGTCTACAACGCTCCGGTCAGCGGCAACTATCACGAAGAAGCCACCGGC
This sequence comes from Candidatus Omnitrophota bacterium, assembly GCA_047639095.1. Taxonomy (GTDB): domain Bacteria; phylum Verrucomicrobiota; class Kiritimatiellia; order SS1-B-03-39; family UBA6053; genus JAPYUI01. The sequence goes on from JBLIND010000008.1 coordinate 345, forward strand.
GAGCGAAAGCCGGTCAGCATCCTGCATCTGAAACAACCTTGGAGCGCCCTCCCCGATCGAGAAGCCCTCGATCAGTCCCTGGAAAAATTGCGCAAGGTCCGCGACACCCGTGTGTGGCCGGCGCTCGATGACAAAGTACTTACCGCCTGGAATGGCCTGATGATCGGCGGCCTCGCGTATGGGAGCAAGGCCCTTGACGAACCGCGCTACCTCGCCGCCGCCGAAAAAGCCGCGGATTTCATGCTGACAAAAATGCGCAAGCCCGACGGTCGGATGTACACGACCTTTCGTGACGGTCAGGCCAAACTGAATGCGTATCTCGATGACTACGCTTTCCTCGCGGACGGCTTGATGGATCTTTACGATGCCACGGGCGAAAAGCGCTGGCTGAACGGGGCCGATCAGCTCATGCAGATCCTGATGAAGGACTTCTACGACGAAACCCATGGCGGCTTCTACTTTACTGCCGAGGACCACGAAGATCTGCTCACGCGGAATAAAGATCCGTTCGACGGTGCGATTCCCTCCGGAAACGGCATAGCCACCAAGGTGTTGATCCGGCTCGCCAAGGCCCTGGATAAGCCGGCCTATGCGGTCACCGCCCGACACACCATCGACACCTTCGCGAGCATGATCGCCCAGTCGCCCCGCGGTGCCATCAGCTTCATCCAGGCCATTGCGCTGTATTACGACTCCGGCTTCGGTGAGCAGGAAAAACCCGCGGTCGCGGCGGCAGGTGTGTCCGAACCCGATGCGACGAAGACCAGCGCACCGGTCAAGGCCGACACCTTTCTCTCCGCCTTACGCGTCGCTCCCGGCAGCGAAATAGGCGTCGCGGTGCGCCTGACCATCGACCCGCACTGGCATGTAAACGCGAATCCCCCGACGACCCCGAATCTCAAGCCGACCCTACTCGCCATCGAGGCGGGCGACGGACTGGCCAGCCAGGAGGTCATCTACCCGGCAGGTGCGGACTTCGGCGACCCACCCGATGTGCTCCAGGTATACGATGGGACGGTCTGGCTCAAGACGGTGTTGAAAGCCGCAAGCGATGCCGCCGAAGGCGCGCGTGAAATCGCCCTGACCGTGCACTATCAGTCCTGCGATGATAAAGGCATCTGCCTGCTCCCCGCGAAGCTCGAATTAAAGATTCCCGTATCGATTGCGAAGGATGCGGCGCCGGGCGAACGTCATCCGGCCATCTTCAAGTAGGTACAGCTTACTCTGGAATGATGATCGCACTGGGCATCACGCGTTCCAGCGACTTGCGCATGAGCAGACTGCGATCCGAGGGCTGATTCACCACGCCCTTGCCGCGCAACCACAGCGTCGTCGACCCGCCGCCATCCAGACAGAGTGCGGTATGACACCCGAGCTTGGACATCGTTTCCCCCAACTCCGTATACGACATGCCGCTGGCGATCTTTGAACGACCGTCGACCGTGACCAGGAGGAGTCTTTGATCATCGGTGAGACCGGCGGCGGTTCGCGGATGACGCTCGTCCCCATATTCATGCCCCGAATGATCCCAGGGTTTATGATGCGTCACCAGCATGGGGCTCGCAGAGAGGATGTGCGGGAACGGAAGCGGTGTATCCCACCCCGGGCCTTCCGGGCGGCGGAGTAAATCGATGCGTCCCTTTCCGTCGATCACGATGGCGGCTCGCTGACGCGGCTCATGCGGGTGGGATCGGGAAACAATCCGATCGTCCACTTTGATAAATGCAGTGGAGACCATACGATTGATATCGAAATACGTGCCATTCACGGCCGCGATGGCTTTATTGGTCTCGCCAATCTGCCTGACGGTCAGCGGGGAATCTTCCAGGGTAACGAACTTAATGGAATGCTGGGTTGTGTCCAGCTCCAGCACGTTTACGACCTGCGGACTGTTGTAGAGGTCGGTGAATTTCTGCTGCTTCCACGTGAGGCCCGGAGAGAGGACTTCGGACTTCCATCCAGCGGCGAAGGCCGCCTGATCCTTGGCGCAGGCCGATGTGGATACCACCAGGGCTAGAAGAAGCACACGCATGGGTATACGATACGGCGCAGTCGGTGGCGGGGCAATCGCGTAGCGTGAAATTTATTCCGTCCCCGCGAATCAAAACACCAGCGAACAGCAAGCCTGTGACTCCGGACCCACGGACCAGTGGTCCGTGCTACGGGGACCTACTCAAGCACCACGGTCACGGGACGGCTCCAGGCCGAATGATCGGTAAAAACCGCCTCGGCGACCAGACGCGAAGGGCCTTTCCCGAGGGTTCGCGCTTCCAGATTCACATCCACAAAGGCACCGCCACGGGCGGCCTCATATACGACCTCGCCATGCTTCCAGATCCGAAAGCTTTCGGGTGCGGGGTCGGTTTCCACCCGGAGGGTCCCCTGCCCCGTGAACGTTACCTCACCCGACTCCGGCACCTGGGGCCAGCGCACCCGTTCACCGGGAACCGTGAAGCCCGCCCGCATTGTCGCGTAATGGCTGATGGATCCGTCGGTAATCGCGACCACCTGCCACTCATGTGCACCGGGAGCCAGGTTACCCGCCGTGATTTCAGGCTTCGTACTGAGCGCTCCGACGCGTTTTCCGTCGACGAAAAAATGATAAAACAATCGAGTGTGCGGCTCGACCCCACCCGTGCGCACCTTCACCGTGTTCCCTTCGATATCCAACGCGATACCGATGAGCTTTCCGTAAGGCCGACTGAAGGGTTCACCGAGGATCAGCAGCTGCAGTGGCGAATACACCGACTGGTAGAAGCTCTCCAGAATCGAACAGCCATGCGCCGCATGCACATAATAACGCGCGTGCGGAAATTTTTCCCAGACCGCCATCGGTTCGGTCACCGTGCCGCTGCTCGCGGTTGCGCCGGCGTTGAACCAGATGCTCGCCTTGGACTGCAGGTGTGTCTGATACCGCGCCGCGAAGCTGGTGAGGTGGTCGCACATGGAGCCGGGATAAATATTTGAGACGTTATCGATTTCCGGATATTGGGTGCCGGTCATCAGGCCCGAAATACGATCCGTGGCCCGATCCGGCATGCGGTTGGAAATCTCGGCGGCGATGCCGAGGCTTTTCAGCTCGCTGCGCGCCTCGAGCATTTGCCAGAGGCGGGTGTTGAAACGGATATCGTCCATAAAGACGAAATATACGGTGCCCGGCGGCCGGGTGCCGTCGGCCTGGACGCCACGCTGCAGCATGTTCACAAGCATGGCCGGTTCGTTTCCGCGATGCCAGGTGTACCCGAGCATCATCGCGGGCAGCGGCATGGCATCATCGAGCTCAACCTTGAGTTTATCGAGGCTCGCGGTCGGTTTGATGGGCCCGCCCTTGCGTTCCGGTCCGCGAAACAGCCCGGAGGTGTAGACCGCCGAATCCACCCCCACGGCACCCGGAATCTGATTGCGGGTGAAGGTAAGCCCAGTGATCGACATCTCAGGCGAGGTCGCAATGGTGGTGGGGAAACCGGAGGAATAGACCCAGGCAAGAATTTCCTTCTCGAGACCGCGCTCCTTGATCGCCTGGTTCACGGGCTCCCAGATCCATTGGGTAAACTCGCTGGGTTTGATGGTAACGATATCGCGATTGTCCGGCAGGGCCAAGGTGATCACGTTGTTCGCCGGGATCTGGCGGAGATGCACGAAGTGGTTCGCCAGTTCCACCGACGCCGCGTCATTCTTATTTACGAGGACCAGGACTTCGTGCGGCGCCAATCCATACGCGGCAAGCATACCGAGTAGGTTTACAAAGATGGTTAGACGGAAACGGTGAGCCATATGGCTTAAGTATAGGGTAAACGACAGGCGAAGCAATGCCCTCGATCACTCCAGTCTCAGGAAGCGCTCGGGGGAAAAGACAAGCATGTTCCTGCAACTAAGCCATGCACGTTCATATTACATTGGGATTATTTGGACTGGTAAACGGAATGTCGATCAGCTTAAGTCACACATCCGTTAACATAAACCACCCCGTGGAGATGCCCGATGAATGCCACCGCTCAACCATCGCTGATTAAGCCCCGATTATGCGTAATGATGTTCCTCCAATTTTTTATTTGGAGCACATGGTACATGCCCATGTGGAAATTTCTTGGCGGTATTGAAGGCGTAACGCCGGAAAAGATTGGCTGGGCCTATGGGTCGACGGGCATCGCCGCCATGATCTCGCCTTTTATCGTTGGCTTGATCGCTGACCGCTTCTTTCCCACTCAGATTGTGTTTGGTGTTTTACACCTTTTAGGCGCGGTCTTCCTGTACCTTGCGGGAACCGCAACCGCATGGGGAAGCTTCTCCACCTTCCTACTGCTTCACCTGCTCTGCTACATGCCTACCCTGGCCCTGGCCAACTCCCTGCTGTTTCAGAACTCCAAAAATCCCACGCGTGATGCGCCGCCCATCCGTACCCTGGGCACGATCGGTTGGATCGTAGCAGGCGTGATCGTCGGCAGTGCGTTCCTCGTCGAGGGCAACTTCAAAATCGTCTGGCCCGAATTCCTGGGCGGGGAGAAAACGCCGGAAACCTGGCAGGGCTTGGGTTACACGGCCTGGCCATATTACTTGGGTGTTGGCGCATCCCTCCTGCTCGGATTGTTTGCATTCACCATGCCACATACGCCGCCTCAATTGAAGGGGCAGAAGGCAAGCATCGGCGACATCCTGGGTCTCAAGGCAATTCGCCTGATGAAAGATCGGTCCTTCGCCATGTTCATCGTCAGCTCGCTTTTGATCTGCATCCCCCTCTCCTTTTACTTCCAGTCTACGAATGGTTTTCTGACGCAAATGGGAGTGCCCAACAGCGAAGGGGTTATGACGCTGGGACAGGTCTCGGAAATTCTCTTCCTGTTCATGATCCCGTTCTTCTTCCGAAAGTTTGGCGTAAAAATCATGCTCGGAATCGGCATGGCGTTCTGGGTGATTCGCTATGCTCTATTTGCGAGTGCCGGACCTGAAGCACATGCCTTGCTCTACCTGGGTGTCCTGTTCCATGGCATTTGCTATGACTTCTTCTTCTTCACGGGTCAGCTTTATGTGGATCAGCGGGCGCCCGAGGATGTGCGCTCCAGCGCTCAGGGCTTTATCGCCTTCGTCACGCTGGGTGTGGGCATGTTCATTGGCGGCATTCTAAATGGATGGTGGGCTGGTCGAAACACAGATGCTGACAAGGTTGTCGATTGGCCCGCGATCTGGTGGTTTCCTGCCATCATGGCCAGCGTTGTCCTAGTCATCTTCTGGTTCACCTTTAACGACAAGTCGAAGTCCGGCGACACCGAATCGACATCCTAGGAGACATGTGATGAGCAAGAATCTTAAAGTACTCGTTGTCGGCTGCGGCCATATGGGCGCCTCGCATGCCCGTGCGTATCGGGATCTCGAGGGCTTCGAGGTCGCAGGCCTGGTCGCTCGTGGACCCGAGCGCCGGCAGAAGCTGTCCGAGCAGGTGGGAAATCCTCCTCAGTTTGACGATTACGACACGGCGCTCGCCGAAGTGAAGCCGGATGTCGTTTCGATCAACACCTATCCGGACACCCACGCCGCGTACGCCAAAAAGGCTTTCGCGGCCGGGGCTCACGTCTTCCTGGAAAAACCGTTGGCCCCCACCGTGGCCGAGGCACGTGAAGTCGTCGATGCCGCCAAAGCGGCCAATAAAAAGCTGGTGATCGGATATATCCTGCGGGTGCATCCGTCCTGGAAAAAGTTTATCGAGATCGCCCAGGGCCTGGGCAAGCCGCTCGTGATGCGGATGAACCTGAACCAGCAGAGTTCGGGCGCCAACTGGATCACCCACAAGGCGCTGATGGACTCCATGTCCCCCATCGTGGATTGCGGCGTGCATTATGTTGATGTGATGTGCCTGATGACGAAGTCGAGGCCCATTCGCGTGAGCGGCATGGGCGCGAGGCTCTCCGATGAGCTCAAGCCGGGCATGTACAACTACGGGCACCTACAGGTCGTCTTCGAAGATGGATCGGTCGGCTGGTACGAAGCCGGCTGGGGCCCCATGATGAGCGAAACCGCCTTCTTCGTGAAAGATGTCGTCGGACCGAAAGGCTGCGTGAGTATCGCGGCCAAGACGGCTGGATCCGCAGGTGCATCCGACGACGTGGATGCCCACTCCAAGACGGAATCCCTCCTCGTACACCACAGCGAACTCGGGGAAGATGGGCAATTCGTCAAGGCCGACGAGTGGATCGACCTGACCGACGAGCCGGATCATGACGAGCTGTGCAAGCGCGAGCAGGAAGTGCTCCTGGATGCGATTCTCAACAACGTGGATCTGTCGGATCACATGGAAGATGCAGTCAACAGCCTGGGGATCGTGCTCGCCGCGCACGAGTCGTTTAAGACCGGCAAAACGATCGAGCTGTAACCGTCCAGCTACCGGGTCAAAAAACTATCCGGCCAGAAGATCAGCCGGATCACGTTGAGGGCGAAGTACAGGATGATCGACCAGAAGAAGTACTTGTAGAACTCCTTGAAGACGCCCTTCCCCTTCGTAAACAGAAGGATCAGAAACAGGATCGGCAGGAGAAACAGGTAGACGTATTTACGCATGACACGGCATGCCCTGCCCGCCTAGAGGCGTTTGCTGCTCTTCCTTATGATGAGTTCCGGCTCAAGCATGACCTGTTGGGGGGTGGCATCACTATCATCGATGTGACGCATCAAGACCTCAACCGCGGTTTTGCCGATCTGCTTGAAGTTCTGCCAGACCGTAGTGATCCCGAAAAGCTCCGCCAGTTCGATATTGTCATATCCGACGACGGCGAGGTCTTCGGGTACGCGCACCCCTGCTGCTTCGAGGTGCTTCAGGGTCTTTGATGCGATGATGTCGTTGAAAAAGAACACCCCATCGCAATTTTTCAGCTCACCAATCAATTCAGGTGCGACATCCACTTCATACTTACCGGCCAGCTTGCCCACGTCGACCCGGAACTCGGGGACCACCTCAAGACCGGCCTCGTTGATGACATTCTGGTAGCCGGTGCGACGCAATTGGATATTGCGTTCCCATTCAGCACAACCGTGCGGAATCACATACGCGATTTTTTTGCAGCCCTGCTCGACCAGATGGCGAACCGCCATCTCTGCACCGCCGACATCGTTACTGATGACTGAGCTGTAGGTGGGTTCCTTCTGCTCCTCGACGGAGATGACCATCACATAAGGGAAATCGTGTTCATGCACATAAGCCAGAGCGCGTGATTCACCATCGGGATGACAGGGCCACCAGACGAGACCATCGGCCTTGTTATCGTTGAAGAGGCGCTTGACCGCTTCGAGCTCCTGTTCGGGATCCTCACGATGCGCTTGAAAAATGAAGTGGTTGCCGGTGCTGCGAGCGCCACCTTCGACGCCATGAATGAGATAGCCCTGCAAGGGACCGTAAGGATTGGGGAGCAAGGCAGCCAAGGTATGGCTGCGCACGCGCTTCACATAGGTGCCCTGGCGCGGGATGCGATAGAGCAATCCTTCGTCGACCAACATGTTGACCGCCTTATTGGCGGTCATCAGGTTCACATCATACTCCTTACCCAGGGCCTGCACACCGGGCAGAAGGCCACTGTATTCGCCGGACTGGATTTTTGCACGAATTCCATCCAGCACCTTGGCATACTTCGTGCCTGGACGGATCTTTTTTTGCTCTGTCATCTACTGGTATCCCAATTCTATATACTTATATCATAAGCTGTTTATACACATGCCGTTAAGACATATTATCAACTTAGACACCCTCGTAATCAGGCATAATCCAACTGCCTATATGGAATTCGCCGAAATGCGTCTTCCCACAGGCTGACTGATAGCAGGAAAGGTACAAAACAGGAAATAAATTCAATCACGAGTTATGGCTCGAGACCGGGCACGGAGGTACCTATTGCTATATAGATCGGGGCTTTCCCTGTTTCATTACAGCCGGATCAGCTGCGATTGGCGTATAACATCTGGTAATACTCCAGATAACTGCCACTCCGCAGATTCTGCAGCCAGGCATCATTGGACAGATACCATTCCACGGTCTTTTCAATGGCCTGAGGGAAAGCGTAGGTGCGCTCCCACTTTAGCTCACGCTGGATCTTACTCGAGTCGATGGCATAGCGCCGGTCATGCCCCGGGCGATCTTTGACATAGGTGATGAGACTTTCCGGCTTGCCGAGGATCTGCAGGATGTTTTTGACGATCTCGATATTCGGGACGTCGTAGTTGCCACCCATGTTATAGACCTCATCGGTCTTGCCCTCCTGCAGGACCAGGTCGATGCCTGCGCAGTGGTCCTCAACAAAAATCCAATCGCGTACGTGCAGGCCATCGCCATAAACCGGCAGCGGCTTATCCTCCTGGGCGTTTGCGATCATCAGGGGAATGAGTTTTTCTGGAAACTGGAACGGCCCGAAATTATTTGAGCAGCGGGTGGTTACCACTTCAAGGCCGTGGGAGTGGCCGGCGGCACGAACGAGACAATCGGCACCGGCCTTGGTTGCCGAATACGGATTGTTCGGTTCAAGCGGCGTCGTTTCGGTAAAATACCCCTCGTCGCCGAGGCTGCCATACACTTCATCCGTGGAGACCTGGAGATAGCGACGGACACCCTGCAGACGACTTGCATCGAGCAGGTTCTGCGTGCCTTGAATGTTCGTGGAAATGAAGGCGTCGACTCCGATGTGCAGGCTGCGGTCCACATGGCTTTCTGCCGCAAAATTGAGCACGGCATCGAAGTTGTGCTCGGAAAAAACGCGTTCAACATCGCTGCGCAGGCTGATATCCCCTTTGACAAAGGTGTACCGCGGGTGGTCCTGCACATCCTTCAGGTTTTCCAGATTCCCCGCATAGGTCAAGGCGTCCAGATTGACGACCTCCCGACCATCATCCTTCTCGAGAACCATCCGAATGTAATTGCTGCCAATAAATCCAGCACCGCCTGTAACAAGTATCTTCATCTGAAATCGTGTCCCTACATCTACGCTTGCTTGATGGGCATGAGTTTAATAACCCAACTCCGTCAAAAATTCATCCAAGGCGTCTTCCCAGCCCGGCATTGCCTGTCCAGTCCAACTCTCGAACCAGTAGTTACTCAGCACCCCATACTTCGGGCGACTGGCCTTGTACCCTAAATCGTCCATCGAAACCATCTCGACCTTGGCCGCAGGATTCACGCGCTCCACGATGGCCCTTGCAAACGCATACTCCGAACATTCGCCACCGGATGCAACGTTCAGCAAGCCCGCACGATCCGTTTTAATCAAAACCGATACGGCTCGAGCGACATGTTTCGTGTAGGTCGGCGCGGTTACCAGATCACCAATTGCTTGAATGGTCGTGGCTCCCCCTTCCAACTGATCGACCACGGACTTGGCGTAATTAGGACCGTTTAATCCAAAAAGAGACTGCACACGAATAATCAGCGTGTTTCCCCCCTCGGCCCGAACCGTCTTTTCCCCGGCCATGCAGCCCTGGCCATATACGCTGATGGGGTGGCAGACGTCGCGTTCGGTATATTGCTTGCCCTTCATGCCGTCAAAGACGTGGTGACTGCTGAAATGAAACAGGCGGCTGTCGCGAAAGGTGCAGGCGTTGGCGATGAACCGTACGGTATCCACGGCACGCTTGAAATACGGCTTGGAATGTTCTTCCGCCCATTCGATATCGCCGTAGTCGAGACAATTGATCACCGTGCTGTTGCTGGGGAGCCGAAATTGAAAATCTTTCCAACTGTCGAGATCGTAATCATCGGAGTTAAACCCCTGCACCTCAAAATTTTCCGTTTCCGAACAAACTTTGAGGACGTCCGATCCGAGAAGGGTTTCCTGCCCGATGACCGTAATGCGATAGGGTTTTTTACGCATAGGATTCAGTTTCTTTTCATCGGCAAGGGCTTCCAGTCGGTACCATCACTGGTCTCGGTGAAGTCCCTGCCGGCAAAGAGCCAAATGACCACCTTCTTACCGGAGCGGTAAGCGGGATTCCTGATGAACGCACGCGCGAGATTCAGACGCGCGGAGCCTACACCCGACCCGCGATTGCCAATCAAATCGTAGCCTGTGCCCAGTTGGAGCGCGAGCAGGTCAGGAAATCCGGATCCCACCGCATGCATGTCTCCCCCATCGTGAAGGAACAAGGTGTGGCTATCGCCCAGAATCAGAATCGGACTTTCAGCATCCTTTTCCAAAGGTGCCCCATTCAGTGTGACGTTTTGCACCTTCTCGGTGACGGGTTCGATCAGCGGATCGCCGAGCTGATTCAACAAATCCCCTTCCAGCGGCATATCGATGATCTTTGAGCTGAGCGTAAGCTTGGGTGCCGCCGCAAACCAGGGCTGAGCTTTGATAATAGCCGCCACTTCGGTCGCGGCAATCTCCATGCCGAGACGCGCCCAATGGGTATCCTGCTGGCAGTACACGCGCTCATCGCCGCTTTTGGCCTTGAGAAACAGCGGAGCCAGATCGATGACATTTACGCCTTCGGCTTTGAGCATGGCGAGAAAGGCCGCATGGTGCACATCGACCCGCAGGGTAGGATCCGCTCCGACCGCTTTATCCGCATAGATCGCGGCTTTGGGCGGAACCGGCATGAAAACCAGCTCGATTCCAAGGTCCTTCAACTGCTGGTTCAGATCTAGAATGGTAGGCAAAGGATCGGCATTTCCCGGATTTTTCGCCCGGGAAACATCGGCGGCGCGCGGCCCCCAGAATTCACCCAGGCCCAGATGGCGGACTTCCTTTGACATGAACAACCAGCCGTCCCTGCCCACAAGCACCGGTGAGCCGGAAGCTTCGAGCTTCTGTGCAGCAGCGGTAAACAAGCCCAGCGTGTCCGAATCGGCAGAGGCACTTGGCGTGGCGGTGCGGGTTGTGCCCGATGAAGCCGGTTCGGCAGACACCTTCATCAGCGGAAAGAGGATGGCGGTCAAAATCAAAGACCCGCAGGCTATCTTTATCAGTTTCATTTTATTCAGGGCTCCATTGGCGGACCTCGCCCGGAGGATGGCGGTTATTCCAAGCGTGAAGATGGATAGCATATAGGTATAGAAAGAAAAAGGAATTGTTCGGGCAAGCGAGGGGCTTTCAACCGGCTCTCCCCAGCAGAATTCGGCCAGGAGAAAGGCGTCGTCATCGATCTCGCTCTTGTTGATCGAACCCAGCTTGTCGGACAGCTCATGCCATGGCTGGAGGCGGAGGGTGATCCGTTCACCCGGCTTAACTTTTCCCGCAGGCGTAATCAGGTTGTCGCGCATGCTCCAAGTGTACACAGCCGCCTGCCCCTGAAGCGGCGTACCATCGAGGTCGCTCAATTCCTTCAGATGCAGCACACAGATGTGATCCTTGTAGGGAACGCTGCCCGGCCGGGGCACGAAGGAGCGCCCGGCGACTACGGCTCCCACCAGGTTGCTGGTGCCCGATTCGGGTACATAAAAATCCTCCCGGCTTTCGACCGGCTCGCCCAGGCTCATATCGAGGAGTTTCCAGTCGCCGAGGGAGAGCTCGCGTGCGGCGAACTCCCAGATGACGACCTTTTTACCTGCGAGACGATCTTTGCCTGCCCGGAGCTCGGCCTGGAGCAGCTCGCGGGAAGCGTAGGACCCATTATCATTGATGCAGAGCTTGTCGACCGGGCGCTGGAGGTGAAAGCTCAACTGCTCCGCGAGCCCGGCAGCCCCACCCCAGTTCATATTGGTGACTGAATAGATATTGGCAAAGCTGTCGCCAAGGAGGAGGACATCTGAATCTTCCCGTGATCGCCAGGGACGGCCACCGGCCGTTTTGACCGGATGGATGGTGACAGTCTCAGGTGGGAAGAGGGTTTGATCCGGGGGAAGCTGGAGCATAGCGGCAATGTCTCCGAGAGAGGTGACTTCTTCTTCGCCACGCGTATAGCCTGAAGAAGCACGAGCGGGAACGAAATTGGTGACATACCGAGCAAGGTCCCCAACAAGCGCTTCCATGTGCTGTGGTTTCCAATGAGTATCCGTCTTCAGATACAAATCAGGAGACCGAAGACTCATAAAAAGATCGTGATGGGTTTCTACCCCGTTCCCCATCAGCAGCCCCAGGAAGCCGTCTGAGGAAAACATATCTTCGGCACCTACAGCAGGTTTGTGAAGTGAAGGGTTTAGCATTGGAACGGGGTGTGGCATTTCATGCAAGCCATGGCCACCCAAGCCCTGTGGGGCGACACTGGGCTTTACGGACACCGGCCAGACGATAAGCTGAATACCTCGCTCCTCGAGCTGTTCCTTAAAATCGAGTATGGCTTTCACGGGATCCGGTTGGCGTTTGCCGGCTTTGGCCACACGCTCAAGTCGCTTAGGATCCAGAAACGGGGGACCGGTCACGTGATCAAATCCTGGCCGGTAAAAGAGATAACCCTCCTTGCCGATGTAGGCCTGTTCGTTTCCGACACCCAACCACTTCGTCAAAACTTCCTGAACCGGACTCAAGAGCGTTTTCGTCAGCACCGATTCATCTTCGAGATCGCTTTCGTAGTCCGCGATGGCTTTGAGCAGCTTGCGATTCGATGCAAACACGCCCTCCCCTCCGGCCACCGCCGATGGAGCCTGCTGGAAAATGGACAAACTATCCGGCCACGCATTTTCGCGATCACCCGCCTGAAACGCGCGAAGGTCGAGTACGTGTTGAATCAACGGCACCAACGCGATCAGCACGATGAACACCCCAAGCATGGCAAGCGCCAGCCCCCGGGTAATCGTGGTGTGCCCTACTTCGACTGCCGCAACTTCTTCGCGGCTTAAAGGTTTCTTTGGATCCGCCATTAGAAAATAAAGTAAATGAAGGGGTTAAAGGATTGCGTCGTGAGCATGACGAGCGAGATGCCAAACAGCACAAAGATGATACCGGCTTTAAGCGGGGTAATCGTGCGAGTAAAATCCCAGGTCTGCGGGCCAAACCAGACCACGATCGCACCAAGGATCATGGTGAGATAGTAATACGGCTGATAGAGAACGCCTCCCAGCAAATCGGCTCCGGGATAGGCATGACCCATGCCGAACATGGAATTGAGATAGGCCATGGAAGCCGGTAAATCCGTCGCCCGAAAGAAGACCCAGGTTATCAGGACGAGTACGTAGGTGATCAGCATCTGGCCCACGGCAGGCAGCTTGCGATACGGGCTGTCTTTGCCCTGCGCGCGCTCCAGTCCCAGCATCGTTCCGTGAATGGCTCCCCAGATGACAAAGTTGATCGATGCCCCATGCCAGAGGCCGCCGAGTAACATCACCAGGCCGAGGTTTACGTAAGTGCGCACGTTGCCCTTTCGATTTCCTCCCAGCGGGATGTAGAGGTAGTCGCGTAGCCAGGTCGACAGGGAGATGTGCCACCGCCGCCAAAACTCCGTAATGGATTTGGAGTGATACGGTGAATCGAAGTTTTTCGGGAAAACGAAGCCCAACATGAGCCCCAGACCGATCGCCATGTCGGAATAGGCGCTGAAATCGAAGTAAATCTGAAAGGAATAGCCCACGACCCCATACCAGGCGTCGAGCATGTGCACGCTCCCGGCATCGAAACAAAGGTCGGCCACTTTTCCGCAGGGATTGGCGATCAGTACTTTTTTACTCAGGCCCATCGCGATAAACGCGGCCCCACGGGCAAACTTTTCAATCGTGTGCGTGCGCTCCTGAAGCTGCTCGGCCACTTCCTGGAAGCGAATAATCGGGCCAGCGACCAACTGGGGGAACATCGACACATAACAGGCGAAGTCGATGAAGTTCCGGATGGGCCGCGCATGGCCACGATAAATATCGATGGAATAACTCATGGACTGAAAGGTGTAGAAGCTGATGCCGAGGGGCAGCGTGACATTCATCACCTGTTCGATGATGGGAAGGCCGGTCGCACCTGCAATGGCGTTGAAGGAACCGACACCGAAATTGAAGTACTTGAAAAAGCCGAGCAGGCAGAGATTCGAACAGATAGAGAGGGTCACCGCGATCTTCTGCTCGCGGTTTTTGGCCCCGTCCGGACCACTTGCAATCACCCGACCGCAGATGTAGTCGATCAAGGTCGAGCTCAGCATCAGTACGACAAACAAGGGATTCGCCCAGCCGTAGAACCAATAACTGAGCAGGGTCAAGACCAGGTGCTTAAGACTCCGCGGAACCGCGTAATACAGAATTAGCGCCGCCGGGAGGAAGTAGAAGATAAATAAGTGGGAGCTGAATACCATGCTTGCGCTCTTTTACGCTGCGGAATGTAATTGGGTTACATGTCTGCGCAAATCCGGACCAACCCGTTCACGAGCCGACACGACCCCCAACATCTGCCAAAGACCCTTTGGTGTATTTCGTGGTTCCCCTACCCATAATCGCATCGACTCCATTAAAACCAATGCGAGCGTTCCTTGATCGGAATCGCTTTAACAGCCAGGGCTTCATCCGCATTCTGATGCGCAATGTTCACGAGGATACCGATCATCACCGCCGTCATGATCAGGCTGGATCCCCCATAACTCATGAAGGGCAAGGCCAACCCTTTGGTGGGCAGACAGCCGGTAACCACGCCCATGTTCAGCAGGGCCTGCAAGGTGATCATAAAGGTGATGCCCAGTCCCAGCAGTTTACCAAATTGATCGTGCGCTTTAAGACTGATCCGCAGGCCGCAAGCAAAGAGGCCAGCAAAGAGTAGCAGGACAAACAGGGTTGCGCGAAGGCCGCCGTCTTCGCCGAGGACAGCAAAGATAAAGTCAGTATGCGCTTCCGGCATCGAATGCTCCTTCTGCATGCCATTCCCATATCCCGCTCCACCGGTCCGCCCCATGACAAAGGCGTGAATGGCACTGATCAGTTGGTAGGCCTCCTTCTCCGCATATTTCTCCGGATTGAGGAAGGCAATGATGCGCCGCATGCGGACTTCGTTCATCATAACGAGGTAGGTAAAGCTGACCAGGCCCAGCGACGAGGCGATGGCGATGTAACCGATTTTCGATCCGGCCATCAACATGATGATAAATCCGACGGTTACCACGAGCAGCGTGGTGCCGTAATCCGGCTCGAGCAGAATCAGCACCGCCAGGGTTCCCAGCATCGCAGAAGGCAGCATCAATCCTTTCAGGAAGGAACTCGCTTTGCGTTGCATGTGCGCCATCCAGGAGGCGACGAGAATGATGGAGGTCAACTTGGCGATTTCACTGGCTTGGAGATTGAAAAACCCCAGATCGATCCATCGCTGGCTGCCATTGATTTCCTTGCCTACGGCCAGCGTAATGATCAGCAGCCCGACCGAGACAAAGCCCAGTAAAAAAGCGACCTTTCCGCTCCAGCACTGGTAATTCAGGCGCGAAACCGCGAACGCGGCGACAAGGCCCACCACGGCGAAAACACCTTGGCGGATCAGAAAGAAGTAGGGTGAATTGTGGTGGAGTTCACCAATCGCCCGGCTGGCGCTGGCCAGGATCATGATCCCAGTAAACGACAACACGAGAGCGATCGCAATTAAGGTTCTAGCACTCTTCTCCATTCCTGATCAAACCGCCTTACGGAATTGCTCAACCGCCTAAAAAATAGACGGGGGAATTTTCAAGGTCTGGCCCGGCTTAACCGCAGCCTTAGGGGCTAATGCGTTCAACTTACGAACATCATCCGCAGAAACAATGAACGCGCGGGCGATATCCTCAAGGGTTTCGTCATCCTGCACCACGTATTCAAAAGCCTGCTCCAGCGCGGAAGGTGCGGGTGCAGGCGTAGGCGCTGGTGTGACGACGGTTGGCGGGATCACAATCGGAGGATGCTTCACCACCTGTGGCGCACCCGAGGCGGGCCTTCCCAGGCCACTGTTGATCAGGGTCGTATCCTTAACATTGTTTTTACTCCCGACAGCAATTTCCTCGATCTTCTGCATGCCACCAACCGCCGGTTTATTTACAACCGTAGCCGGCTTTTGAACCGGATGTACCGGTGTATTAATTGTGGTCGGGGTGTACGTCGCGGGTTTCTTTGCCGTATCCGCAGCCTTTACTGAACCGCCTTTCGGAATCACAATCGACTTGCCGGCATAAATATTATCATTCTTCATGTTGTTTGCCGCACGAAGGGCCGAGATGGTGACGCCATGCTTCCGGGCGATACCGGTCAGGTGATCCCCCTTCTTAACCACATAGGTCGAAGCACCGGCACTGCCCACCGCGGAAGAACCCTTGGAGACCGTAGCGCTGGTTGGACGGGAGGTGTCGGACGATTGCTTCGCCCGGGCATATGGAGGAATTAACAATTTCTGATCCACTCGAATCGCATTTGCATTGGTCAGATTGTTGTATTCCGCCAACTCCTTGCTGGAGATCCCATTCTGATAGGCAATCTTGGAAAGCATGTCGCCCTTCTTCACTTTATACACGGTTGCCCCGCTGGTATCGGTAGATGAGCGACGTCCAGCTACTGCCGAACCCGCAGCAGCGGTGGTTCCGGCAGCGGTTGCGACACCGGAACCCAACTTAGGCGTATAGGGCTTACTGGTAACTCCGCTGGCATAGGTCACTTCCGTGCCCGGCCCGCGAGGTACATTCGTCATCGGCTTGACCTGCGCGGCGGTAGCGGCACTCCGGGGAGGAGGCATCTTGAAGCTGCGACCGGTAGTCGTACTGGTTACCGTACCGGATGCCTGGTCGGCGCGCACATCGGCCAGCGGCCGGGTGTTTACGTCACCCTGGTGTGTGGTCACAGTATGCGAGGTACTCGGTGGCAACTGGACGTTTTCCGTACGGGACACCGGCACACGTGGCGGACGAGTGGCGCACCCCTGCATGAGAAAAAATCCGGTGATGGCTGTTCCGTGAATGGCCATGACAATTGTAAATAATATAGGTGCACGCATCTTCTTATACTTCCTTATGAAACAACTTTATTTCGATTCTTAACATCACCACAAGCCGATGGTTTTCAGCTCACGTTTTCGACACAATCCATGAAGCAACGACCCCGATGCTCAAAACTTTCAAACTGATCGAAACTCGCGCATCCGGGTGAAAGCAGAATCGTTTCACCCTTCACTGCCGCATGCCAACTTGCGATCACAGCATCTTGCAATGAATTCAATACTTTGCAACTAATTTCCCCTGACCATGCATGGTAAAGTCGCTCGGCATCGCGACCAATCAGGTAGATCTGAAGAGGCCGATTCGCGAGTTCCGAAAGAACAAAATCCAGATTCGCTTCCTTGACGATTCCACCGGCGATGAGATGCACCGGACCATCGATCATCGAGACCCCCGCGACCAGTGAACTGAGGGTCGTGGATTTCGAATCGTTGATAAATCGTACACCCTGCTTTTGGCCGAGCGCCTGCATCCGATGCGGCAGGCCCGTGAACGTCTCCAGCCCGTCCTGCACCTGATCAACCGTTAAGCCGAGCGCGACCAGTGCAGCCAGCGCCGCCGCTGCATTCACGCCCAAGACGCGGTTATCAAAGGGGCTGTTGCGAAGTGAAAGACTTTCTTCGCCGGCATGAAAAACGGAACCGCTATCATAAGTCCATCCACTCTGGTGGCTTACACCAAAGGTCTGCCACTCCGGTTCCGAAGCCGGCTCAATGGAATGAACGATATCGATAAAACCCGGTGCGACGGCCTCGTGCAGAATGGCGACGTCTCCCCCTCCCATCCGGGTAAACATCGCTGCTTTTGCGGCCTCGTAGGTTTGCATATCCCCATGTCGATCGAGGTGATTGGCAACCAGGTTCAGGAGGACGGCTACCTCAGGATGAAACGCCTGTAACAACTCACCCTGGAAAGAGCTGACCTCCAATACCAGGACATCCAGATCGGGGGCCTCCAGGGCAACATCGCAAACGGGCGTACCGATATTCCCGGCAAGTGCGGTCTTCCGACCGGCCTTTTCGAGGCAAAAATGGCAGAAGGTGGCCAGGGTGCTCTTGCCGAGACTCCCGGTAATGGCGAGCGTTCGCGTGCGGCATCGACTCCAGCCGAGCTCAAGCTCCGACACGCATGGAATCCCACGCGCCTGGAGATTCGTGACCCACAAACCGGAGACCGCAATGCCCGGACTCACCACCGCCAAATCGAATGCCTGGTCGGGCAGCTCATTGCTCGGTGCAAGAATCTGTACCCCGGGATGCTCCCAGTCGACCGCGCCCTGATCAATGGCTGTAACGATCACGCCTTCAGACGCCAGTAACCGCGCCGCCGCTCTTCCGGATCGACCCAGTCCCAGCACGAGTGCGTGTTCCGGCTCCTTCATTACCTCAGCTTCAGCGTGGCGATCCCAACAATCGCGAAGATGATCGAGAGAATCCAGAAGCGAATCGTAACCATGGTTTCGACCACCTCGACATCGCGCCCTTCCCGCTCGGCATCTTCGCGCGCCTTCATTTCAAAATGATGGTGAATCGGGGAGCAGCGGAAAATCCGCTTTCCCGTCATTTTAAAAGAGGCTACTTGGAGGACCACGCTAAGGGCTTCCATGACAAAGACACCCCCCACGAGTATCAGGACCAACTCTTGCTTGATGAGTATGGCGCCCATTGCGATGGCTCCTCCAAGAGCCAGTGAACCGGTATCACCCATGAAGACGCGGGCGGGATGACAATTAAACCACAAAAAGCCCAGGCCCGCTCCGAGCAGGCAACCAAAGAAGACCGCGATCTCACCCGCATCCGCGATGTAGGGTACTTGCAGGTAATCGGCAAACACCCGGTGCCCTGCAGCATAGGCCATAACGAGATACGCCACCGCGACCGAATTACTGCAGCCGATCGCCAGGCCGTCCATTCCGTCGGTCAAATTGACCGCGTTGCTCGCGCCCACCATCACCATCATCATAAAGACGAAGGTCAAGGGCAGCCCCATGTTCTGGATCACCGGATCCTTAAGAAACGGGACCATCAATTTGCCGCTTTCCGCCCGGAGCAGCGGATGATTGAGGATAACCGCGAAGGCAATCATGACCCAGATCGCCTGCAACACCAGCTTCCACCGTCCGGCGAGCCCGGCCGACGTTTTCCGTTTGACCTTCAAGTAGTCATCCACGAATCCGATCGCACCCATCCACACCATGGTCGCCACAGTCAACAGCACAAACAGGTTACCCGGCTTGGCCCAGAGGAAGGTGGAGATCACTACGGTAAAAATAATCAGAACCCCTCCCATGGTCGGAGTACCGGCTTTACTGCGCTGCATGGCGAGCACTTCGTCGTCGCGCACGGCCTGGCCGACCTTTAACCGGGTCAACCATTTGATCATGGACGGTCCAAAAACCATACTCAGGATAAAGGCGGTCGAGGCCCCGCCGATGGCGCGCACGGTCACGTACTGGAAAACGCGAAGGAAGGATGGCCCCCCTTCCCAACTGTGTAATTCGTAGAGCATCAGTCTTCTTCAGATTCTGTAAATTGTTCAAGCAGGCGCTCGAGGCGCTCCCCGCGGGAGCCTTTGATCAGGACCATGTCACCCGGCTGAACCAGGCTGCGCAGTCGTTCGGTGGCCCCTTCGAGATCCGGGATGACATGGCAGGCCGGCGTATCGCCGACCGCATCCCGCATGCCCTGTGCCAACAAGGGCCCCTTCTCCCCCGTGACAATCACACCTTCCCACGGACCCGCCCCGGCAGCCGCACCGACTTCGTGATGGCCCTGCACTTCAAAGTGACCCAGCTCACGCATGCCGGCGAGGACCATCCACTTGCGTCCATGACAGGGCATTTGTTCGAAGGCCGAAAAGGAGGCCTTCATACTGACCGGATTGGCATTGTAGGCGTCGTTGATAAACGTGATGTCTTGAATGACGTGCGTCTCCCAACGCATTTCCGGGCTCTCGTATTGGATGATGGCATCGGCAATCTGCTGGGGCTGCAATCCGAATTCACGACCGATGATGATCGCACGCAAGGCATTCTGGCGAATGAAAGCCCCCGGGAGCGGCATGGTGTAATCGCACGCCAGACCGCTGTCTCTTTCGTGCACGACAATTTTCATAGAGTTGTACCAGGCAGCTTCCGCACGATACGCCACGTCTTCGCGCGAAAAAGAGAAATCGACAATGCGGGCCTGCGTCTGGCTGGCGAGATAATCGTACCAGCGACTGTCGCGATCCAGGACCGCAACACCCTCCGCGGGCAAGGCGCGCAGCAGGCTGGCCTTCTCTTCCGCAATTTCTGATTCCGAGGCGAAATGCTCCATGTGCGCCGCACCGATCTCGGTGATCACCCCACAAATCGGCTGCAGAATATCGGACAGGACGGCCAACTCTCCGGGTGCATTCATGCCGATCTCGAAGACGCCATAAGCGGAGCGCGGCTTCATGTTCAACAGGCTGAGCGGGAGACCGATGTCATTATTCCAGTTACCGCGGGTTCGCGAGGTCCGCCCCTGCGTGGAGAGCACATCGGCAATCATTTCCTTAACCGAGGTCTTGCCCACGCTGCCGGTTACCCCAACTATCAGGGCACCAGAACTCTGGCGATACCCACGTGCGAGATCCATCAGCGCCTGGGCGGTGTCTTCGACCACCAGCAGCGGGATTCCGGGATCTTCGGCAGGTTGATACGAGTGATCCACGAGTGCGGCGGCGGCACCATTTTCTATCGCAGCCGGTATGAAGGAATGGCCATCAAAACGCTCACCTTTATAGGCGACAAACAACGCACCCGGCGGCATGCGCCGACTGTCATGCACCACCGAGGACAAGGGGAAGTTCGGAGGCGAGCTCCAGCGGCCCTTGCACCATGCGGCAAGCAGTTGCGTATCGTATTGGGACATCGGCGGAGTCACAAGCTTACAGATTCCGTGCCTGTAGCAATTGCCGAGCGACTTCACGGTCATCAAAAGGAATCACGGACTGCCCGACTTCCTGATAATTTTCATGGCCCTTGCCGGCGATCAGGAGAATGTCATCTTTTTCCAGCATCTCGATCCCGGCAGCAATCGCGGCCTGGCGATCTTCGACCACGCGGTAACCGCTGGCCTCCGTGAATCCTGCCACCACGTCCTTGATGATGGACGCAGGCGACTCACGTCGCGGATTGTCCGAGGTCACAATCGTAAAATCCGCCAGGTCCTGTGCGACCGCAGCCATCTTGGGCCGCTTGTCAACATCGCGATTTCCCCCGCATCCGAAGACGCAGATCAACCGGCCCCGAACCAGTTCTTTCAAGGTGGTCAGGACATTGGAAAGCGCATCGTCCGTGTGGGCATAATCGACATAGACCTGCCCGACCTTCGACGGGATCGTCTCCAGCCTTCCTGGAACAGAAGCCACCAACTCGATATGGTTGATCACCTGATCGAAGTCGACGCCCATACTCGCACAGGCCGCAATCGCCGCAAGGGCATTGCTCACATTGAATCGACCCATCAACTTTATACGAACATCCGAACTGCCCCAGGGCGAGGTAAGCATAAACGTACTGCCATCATCATCCAGCTGAACGGAATGGGCGCGCACCATCGCGTGCTCTGTAAAACCGTAGGTGATCACCTTCGCACAAATCTCCGGCATCGCCGCCAGACGCTCACCCCACGGATCATCGATATTAATAATTGCGTGACCACTCTTTTTGCTCAGCCCGGTAAACAGCGTCGCCTTGGCCTTAAAGTAGGATTCAAAATCCTCATGATAATCGAGATGGTCCTGGGTGAGGTTCGTGAACACAGCCACATCGAATTCAATGCCGGCAACCCGCTGCTGGTCCAGGGCGTGGGAGGAGACCTCCATCACCGCGCTGCGGCAACCGACATCCCGCATCTGATCGAGCATCGCCTGAAGCTCGGGCGCCTCGGGGGTTGTCCGAGAAGCGGGCAGCATCCGATCACCAAACTCATAGGCAACGGTTCCGATGAGTCCCGGGCGACGCAGGTCTGCAGTGAGCACATCACGGATGAGATAGGAGGTGGTCGTCTTCCCGTTCGTCCCGGTGATGCCAACCACGTCCAGGCAGGACGATGGATAACGATGAAAGGCGTTGGCCACGCGGGCCAGGGCGTTGCGGGCATCCTTCACCACGATCACTGTGGCGTTCATCGGTGGGTCGATCTCGGTCTCGGTGATGATCGCCGTGGCGCCGCGCTGAAGGGCGTCGTCAATAAAATCAAGCCCATTCAACTCGCTGCCCTGGATGGCGGCAAAGAGGTAGTCCTTCATCACCAGGCGGGAGTCATAGGTCAGGCCCTTGATGAGCCCCTTCCCTCGACCGATGACGCGCATCGGCTGAAGGACTTTGATAATGTCAGCCAATTCCATCGTATCGTAACAATACCTGCATAAAATCATATTTCACCTGTTCAGATTCGATTGGATACCGCGTGTGTACCCGTTATAATGTCGCGCGGTCCGTCGCTTCCTGCGGAGGACTTGGCGGCACGTTAAGAATGCGCACTGCGCGCTCAGCAATCCGTTTGAAAACAGGCGCGGCGGTCACTCCGCCGGTACGATGAGTCGTGGGCTCATCGATCGCCACGATCATGGTGATCTGTGGGTTCTCCGCGGGGAGGAACCCGACAAAAGATGCAATGTTTTTGCGCCGGTCGTAACGGCCATTGATCACTTTTTCGGCGGTGCCGGTTTTTCCAGCAACCTTGTAATGGTCCATGGCCGCACGCCAACCGGTCCCACCTTTGTCCGTGATGCGCCCCATAAGGAACTGCACGTGCTGAGCCACTTCACGACGGATCGGTTGGTCGATGACCTGGGGATGAAATTCATGAATGACATTTCCATCGTTGTCTGCGATCCGGCGGATAATCTGCGGCTTTACCCGAAAGCCATTATTGGCGATGGTATTAATCGCACACAGCACCTGCAGCGAGGTCTGCGACATTTCGTGTCCGATCGCCAGACGGGTCAAACTGATCTTCTGCCAGCGATCCGGCTGCCGGAAAATACCCTGCTGCTCGCCCGGCAACATGATGCCGGTCTTTGCACCCATACCGAATTGGCGCAGGTATCGATTGGCAAGGTCATCCCCCAGCCGCAAGGCGATTTTGGCGGTGCCGATGTTGCTCGACTTCTTAAGGACATCGGCGGCGGTGAGCAAATCGTAGCCGTGGTAATCATGCAGGGTTGCGTTCGCGTAACGCCAGGCCCCCCCCTCACAATCGATCTCCTCGTTGGGATCCACCAGGCCTTCATTCAAAGCGGCGGCAAAGATCAACGGCTTCACCGCCGAGCCCGGCTCGTAGAGATAAGAAATCGCCTGGTTGCGCATCAGCTCGCCACCGGTCCGGCCATATTCATTGAGATCGAAGTCCGGCTTGCTGCCCATGGCAAGGATATCACCTGTTCGCGTCTCCATGACGATGGCCCAGGCGCCCTTGGCGTTGAAATTGGTGATGGCGCGCGACAGCTCTTGCTCTACATGGTACTGCAGATACTGGTCGATCGTGAGCACCACGTTATTGCCCGGCTTCGCCTCAATTTCCATCTCCCGGTGGCCGTACACCTCGCTGCGGAGGCCATCTTTCACGCCAATGCGAAGCCCCGTCTTGCCTTTGAGGTATTCATCCATCGTCTGC
This sequence comes from Candidatus Omnitrophota bacterium, assembly GCA_047639095.1. Classification (GTDB taxonomy): domain Bacteria; phylum Verrucomicrobiota; class Kiritimatiellia; order SS1-B-03-39; family UBA6053; genus JAPYUI01. Next base: position 23,807 of record JBLIND010000008.1, read on the forward strand.
TCGATGCCGAGCGATCCATCGCCATGAAAATTGGAAAACCCCACGACATGACTCATCAGATTTTTATGGGGATAATACCGCTTGGTCACATTTTCAAGTATGACCCCCTTGATATTTCGATCACGGATCTGCTCGGCCACGTCGACGGGAACGGCCCGCTTGAGCATGGTGTATTTCTTATCGCTCACCAGAAGTTGGTTTTTCACCATGGCGAGATCCATCTGCAGATGTCCCGACAGGAATTTACAGACATCCATGACGTTGGTGTTCTTCTGTGCGAGATAGCTGGGGTCGACGGCGACATTCGCACGTCCGAGATCGAGGGCCATGATGCGGCCATTCCGATCGACCACGCGTCCACGCGCCCCTTTGGTCTCGGTCTCGAATCGACGATGCTCGGCAATATCGACCCGCAGGTCGTCATACGGCCCAAGGGTATGCAACCAGATCAGCTTGCCGGCCACGCCACTGAAGGCCATGCCCACCATGGTGACGAGGAACCCTAAACGAAAGCGTTGGCCGCGGGGGGTCATACTACTTCTCCAACTCCCGCTGTGCGAGCTCGATGTGGTTTTCGCTGAATACACCGCGCTTGAGCAGGTAGTCCATATTGTCGACAACCAGCACCTGATGCGACTCCGGGAATTTCATATCCAGCCTGTGGCGGGCCAGAGAGGCCTCCATCTTCTCCGGCGAGGTCATGTTCTGCCAGCGGAACAATTCATTCAGCGCCTTATTGCGCGTCGAATCTTTTTTCGCTTCCAGTTTTTTGATTTCGCGACCGAGGCGCTTGTTCGTATTGTCCAGGGTGATGTAGGCCATGGCCACACCGAAGATTAACGCGAGCGAAACCGCAATGCGACGCGGGAACACGAAGGCCTGCGACTGCAAACGCGTGTATTGACGCTTCCGCGCCCGCTTTTTACCGACACTTTTAGATTTTTTCTTCGCCATGATCAGATCCTTTCAACGACACGTAACTTTGCGGAACGGGCCCGCGGGTTTTCGACTAATTCCTGTTCATCGGCGATCACGGGTTTTTTCGTGATCCGCCGAACGCGGGGCTCCAGGCCCTGCCACTCACTCCCCCCCTGCTGCAGCGAAACTTCGCGGCCGGCGTGGGAAGCGAAAAATTGTTTAGCGATCCGATCTTCCAGCGAATGGAAACTGATCACCGCCAGGCGCCCTTCTGGCGCGAGTAAATGCAGAGCTGCCTCCAGCCCCTGCTCCAGGCCTTCCAGCTCCCGGTTCACAGCCATGCGGATAGCCTGAAACACACGGGTGGCGGGATGCGTCTTACCGCGACGACCGCCCAGGGCTTGACTGACCAGCTCGGCCAGCTCACCCGTGCGCAGGATCGGAGCCTTCCGACGCTGCCGCTCAATCGTCAGAGCCACCCGCTTCGCCTGGCGTTCTTCGCCATAGGATCGAAACGCCCGGATCATTTCGTGAACGTCCGTCTGGTTCACCCAGTCGGCTGCCGACATGGGCTCCGTCTGGTCCATGCGCATATCCAGTGGAGCATCCGCCATAAAGCTGAAGCCACGTGCGGCCTGGTCGAGTTGAGGACTGCTTACGCCGAGGTCCATGAGAATCCCATCAAACCTTTCGAATCCGTGTTGCGACGCGAGCTGCGCCAGTTCCGCATAATTGCCGTGCGCCAGAACGCACTGATCCGCCCAGGGCTGCAGCCGTGTCCGGCAGCGCTCCAGGGCATCCAAATCCCGGTCGACCGCCAAGAGACGGCCTTCCGGGTTTAAGCCTTCCAGGATGGATTGCGCGTGCCCGCCCGAGCCCGCGGTACAATCCGCATAGGTGCCCGCTGACTTCAACCGCATCAATGATACGGTTGATGTCAGTAGTACCGGCTTGTGAGTGTGCAATGAAAACCATCCCTGTGATTCGTGTATGTTGTTGTTTGTTGCTTATGGTTGTTTGTTGTTGTTAAAATGAATGCTGCTTTAAATAGATATCCGACCCCTAAGGCGACTACCGCCGCAGCCCCTTCCCGGAGCCACGCAGATCGGTAAAAAATTCCTGGTTAAATTCCTGCTGCTTCATGTACGTCAAACGCGGCCGGTAGATATTGTCCTTGGGCAACGCATAACTCTTTCCGCGACCACCACCTTTGACGGTTCGATTGATGCGCAGAAGCTTTGAGAATCTTGAAAAAACCATAATCGATCACCTCTTACATGTGGTTCCGAATTGCTTCCTTCAGCTTCGAACGATGCTGCTTCATATACGCCATGTACGCCGCGGGCTCCCACAACTCGAAGTGCGTCAACGCGCCCACGATCAGGACTTCTTTTTTCAACCCGGCATACTCCAATAAAAAATCTGTGATGCGCACGCGCCCCTGGTTATCCCATTCCGCGTCCTGTGACTCACCACCGAAAATACGCGCCAGCATCTGCGCCTCCTCATCCCCCATCGAAGCATTTCGCAACTTGCTGACCTTCAGGTTCAAGCCCGCTTTCGGATAGACCCGAAGACAGTCCACGTCCATGTCCGGCATGACATACAGCGTTTGCCCGGCGCCCATCTGCTCCCGCCATTTGGACGGAACCGTCAGCCGCTTTTTGCCGTCCAGAGAATTCTTGTGCGTCCCCATAAATATGGGGTCGTCTCCTGCATTCCCGGATCCTGTTTCGTTAGTCGTCTGCACATTGCACCATCGATATGCACATTTAACCACATTCCCCCACCTTTATACCACCATTTACCACCGCATATTCAGGCTGAATGCATAAAGCACCTATTTAAAGATATTTATGGAAAAACAAATGTTGATACATTTTTTAAAAAACAGGCAATCTCACCTCTACGCCAACAATTACCAAAACAAATATATTATGTAACATACTATTTATAAGGCGTTTACATAATAAAATATTCACCTCAAATCTGGTGGGGCAATGTGGGGAAGACTGGATGCGACAGTAAAATAATGAGTTAGACACACAGAAGACTCAATACCCGTGGATAAACGTCAACGAAGAGGCTCAAAGAATCTTATCACCCATATATCTATATGCTTAATTCGAACGACCCGAAGCCCATTCAGGTGCCACTCGGGAAACATCCTGATCAATTAGTCGATTTACGACTCTCGAGCGGACGGTCATCCAACGGTCGGGTAGACACGGAGCCTCTCAAATGATTGGCTACGGGCCCTCACAGAACCGGATGTCAGCGCCGATCTGAAATTCACCCAAAACCGCCGGTTTGAAAGTCGGCATTCGGGCGGTTTTATCTTCTTCTAAAACTTCATCTAAATCCTCTTCTCCCCTTCTTCTTCCCCGCGTCTTCCGGGACTTCCACCCGCCTCTTCAGCGGGGCTTTTCTTCTTCTTAAACCTGGATTTTCTTTCAGCCTCATCGGCCTTGGAAAGGCCCGGTTCATGAAACGACGAAGACGACGGAAGTGCCGCCATTGTGGCGAGTTGTATCAACCTGATCCCCGACACGGGATCGACAACGGCACTGCTCGGAGCCGGAATGCACGTGGGCAAGCACGGACTGGCGCCAGGAGCGCTGGCGGAGCAAGCCGGAGAACCAGAGCTACTTCAGCGGACCCGATCAGGTGGCTCGGGTGCAGCGCTGGCGGCGGGCCCACCCCGGATACTGGCGCCGGAAGGGGCCCTTAACCGAAAACTCGTTACAAGACGACTGCCCGACGCATCCCCTTGATAATCAAGAGCTTAGGGCTGACTTAAGTCCGGGTGCGTTACAAGACGACTGGTGGGCGCAAGATCCTGTGGTTGTGGGACTTATATCTATCTTAACCGATTCGACGTTACAAGACGACATCCTCCATTCCGCCCGCAATCTGCATGCTCTGGGTCAGCAAATTCTGGGCAAAGGGCCTGGGATGGAAACCCCGAACAAAGGAAACGAGCATGAAGTTCAAACGTCTGATTTCGCCGCGTCGCCGCCGCAAGGTGCCGGCGCAGTTCAGCTGGGTCGATCACCGCCTGGTGCGGGATAGGCACATCGATCGCTGTACCCCGGAAGCCCTGGCGCTGTACCTCTTTCTGGTCACCGTGGCCGATGCCGATGGCTTGAGTTATTATTCAGACCCCAAGGTCGCGCAGCGGCTCTCGATGGATCCGGCCGGACTGGCCGCGGCCCGCCGGGTTCTCCTTGCCACCGAGCTGATCGCCTACGAGCGGCCGCTCTACCAGGTCTTGAGCCTGGAGCCGGAAATCGTGCTGCCGGCGCGCCCGGCCACCCCGCGCTTGTCGTCGCCATCTCCCGCCTCACCCGAGGGCGCTCGTTCGATCGGTGATATCCTCGATGGCCTCCAGGGAGGCCCCCGATGATCAACTACGAAACCTGGTGCCGTATCCAGGCCCTGCACAAGGAAAAAGGACTGACCGCCTCCCAGATCGCCGGTGAGCTCAAGTTCCACCGCGATACCGTGAGCCGCTGGATCGCGCAGACCACCTGGCAGACCCGCAAGCCCGGCAAGCGCCCGAGCAAGCTCGACCCTTACAAGGGCCAGATCGCGCGCCTGATCGAACGCCACCCGTACTCCGCGGTCCAGCTCCTCGCCCGGGTGCGCGAGCAGGGTTACGAGGGGGCATACAGCATCCTCAAAGCCTTCGTCGCCCAAGTGCGTCCGCCTCGGCAAAAGGCCTTTTTGAGCCTGCACTTCGATCCCGGGAAATGCGCGCAGGTCGACTGGGGTCACGCCTCAATCTCTGATGATCGACAACCTCAGAGCGCGGTGCTCGCCCATCCGTCCGCGCAAAACAACTGGACCCCCATCGACTACCTTAGCCCGCTCGTCGAAGGCGAAAGACACCTGCGCATGGATCGCGCCACCGAACCCCACGCGATCGGATCCCATTGCCGGGTTAAACGACAGGTAACGGTCCTGCGGTGGTCGCTCAGGCTCCCGATGCAGGGCCTTTCACCTATCCTACTCGCCTTTGAGAAATCGGATTTCGCCCCAGTCGACGTGATCGGCCAGGTCGAGCTGGGCGCCGAATTCAACCGAGAGGGTGATGGTTTCCCGGCCGCGAATATCGAGTTTCAGTTCACGTGCGGGCTCATCACCGCGTACGCGCTGACGGTACAGCTCATCCCCATCGGCGCTGACCACGAGTACACAATCTCCGCGGCCCCGGGTCTCGGCGTCAATCCCGACAAAGCCATTCAAGAGGTGGTACTGCCGACCGGCCAGAAAACTCAGGCGGGTACCGGAGGGCATGCCGATGCCCTTGGGATAGGTGTTTGCTCCAATGGCCATTTCCTGCTGGCCGACGCTGCGATCTCGCTGCCAGCGATAGGCGGGTGCAACAACGGCCTGTTGAATCACCGATTCCGGCACGAGGTCAGACAGAAAGACCAGTCGCCCGGCATTCAAGGTCACGCGCTGAACCGTTTTCCACGGGAGGTCCAACATGCGGTCGCCATAGTAACGCAAGCTCAGCGTTCCCTTTTCCAAGCCGACGATGCGACCGTTCAATCGACTGCCATCTGCGAGATCCACCCAGACGGTATCCTCGGGAGCTTCGATGCCGCCCAGATCGGCGGTCAAGACACCGTAGACCTGATCGCGGGTGAAACTACGACGCGCCCCCTCCCATTCGAACTCCACTTCTTCATCGTCGATCCGTTCGATGACGCCTTTGACCAGTTGCAAATCGTTTTCGACCTCCACCCAGAGTTGGTCGAAGTCCTCCCGCTTGATGGTGAGGGCGCGCGCGTAAGCAGCGGTCTGCCGATGCGGCTTCAAGCGCACCGCATGCACGATGTCCAGGGGGACTTCCAGGGTCGGATCCAGCGCCCAGCCCAGGCGACACACTTCCCGGTCGACATGGAAGGTTGAAAGCGGCAGACGCGTGCCATCCACAAGCTCGACGAGCAAGGGTAAAGGCGCATTGGTGGATGCCCGGGCGGAGCCGATGATCTGATAGAGCTCGTCCGTATGCAGCGGTGTCGTCTGGCCCTCCACCGTCACGACCCCATCGCCATCGATGCTTTGGACCTTGAGCACTTTGGAGCCCCCCTCCAGAAACAGCACGGTCTCGTCCGCAGAAGCCACGGATATACAAAGGGACACGAGAACGGAAATAAACAAGGGGGAGAAGATCTTCGGCATGAGCACGGTGGGGATTAACTTACTTATCGTCAGCTTCTTCCTGCAGATCGAGCGAGAACTGCTCGATCAACTGGATATACCGTGCGGGAAATTTCTCTTTTAACCCGGAGAGTGCTTCGGCCTGACGCTCACGCTCGCGCGGATTATCCCAGGCGCTGCGCTTGGCATTCAAATCGGGACGTGAGAGCGGGTTAACCCCGGTATCGGGCACCGCCGACCCGCCGATGCCGGCATTCTGACCCGCGGCTCCGCTGCCAGACTGACCTTGACCGGGCGATTGGGACTGCTGATCCTCCTGCTCTTCGGCGGCCTTGATCAGATCGTCCAGCATGGCGACAATATCGTCCTGCACTTCCTGGGTTTCCACACTGGGGTCTTCCATACCCAGGCGACGACGTGAGAAATCCATATGCTCTGCGACATCATGCATGGAGCCTTCTTCAGCCATTTCCAGGGTGAGCAACATCCGGCTCACCTCTTCCCGCATGCGCCGGGACGGACGGGTGCGCAGGTTCTGAAACTTGCGCAAAGTACGCGTAGCCGCCTCGCGATCGAGGGTATTCATCTCCGCCATGCCCTGGAAGAACAAGGCCTCCGACTTGCGCAAGGTCCGGTCCTTGAACTCGCCATTCACCCGACGCAACAACGGCAAAGCACTTTCAAAGTTCTCCTGCTGGACGTAGCCGCGGGCGAGAAAAAAACTGCTGTCGGCGGCCAGATAGGGATCTTCGGACTGCGTGAGCTCCATGAGCTTTTTCATCGCGGGCTCGGCATCGATCTCGGTCAGTCCACGGACGGCCTGATTGAATTCCGGATAGGCGGCCCGCAAGGCTTCGGTCAACACAGTGTCGTAAATATCCTCATCCGCGCGAAGCTTATCCACGATGCTTTGAACCTGTTCTTTTGCCGGATCCGCAAAGGCCTCAGAGGCCTGCACGTCGGCGATGAAAGCATCCATGATCTCGTCCGAACTCTCCGCGAAGGTCGAGAGAGCCGCACCGAGACTGATGAGAAGAATAAACGGCCAAACACGGGAAGTCTGCAGCATACCGATCCCTAGCGCGTTGACATTTCGCGGGCCATTTCCAGGATCTCGTCCTGGAACCCACTCAGGCTTTGCAGCCGTTCGGTGATTTGAGGATTCAACTGACCTTGTGCTTCCGCACGGCTGAGCAACTTGGTCACCCGGTTGACACGCAGTTGATGAGAGCGAAGTAACTTTAATTCTGACGAACTCGCCAGGAGCTTTCCTTGTCAGCCACCTCCTTTGCATTCGTTGGCATCCGGATTCTTGGCCTGCTGCTCCTGCGATCGCTTCATGGCTTCGATCAATTCCTGAAGGGTCATTTCCACTTCGTACTGAACTTCCTGGGTGATGGTGGTCGTCTTCTGATCACCGAGCCAGAGGGCCACCTGCACCAGGTCTTTCTCCATATTCTCAACCACCCGGTCGAACACGACGCTGCTGCCATCGGCCTTGATGATGTCGGAAGCACTGCCCGCTTTCTTCGACAGGGTGCTTTCTTCACCGGAGAGCTTCTTGGCCATCAATTTTTCGGCCCGCATTGAACGGCCGACATCTTTGCCCTTTTTGTCATCAAGAACGCGCGTATCGAGGGAGAGCTTCTTTTGTTCTTCGAGCATTTCCTCGAACAGGGCCGCGAGTGCAGCCGCGGCATCATCGGGCGCCTGCTTTTTAAGCTCATCCAATCGGTCATCGAGCTCAGCCAAGGCCTTTTCCAGATCCTCTTTGGCTTTTTGCTGATCGCCCTGCGCAGGTTTCCCCTGCTGATCGCTCATCTTGCCCGCCGCTTTGGCCATATTTTTCTGAGCGCTGTCCATGTTTTGCTTGGCGTCTTCCATCGCGGGGCTTTCCGAAGCGGGACTCTGCTCCTGCTGTTGATTCATCTGCTCCATCTGCTTGGCAAGGGCCTCCTGCTTTTCGGCCGTCTTGTTCAAATCTTCCGGCTTCATACCGGCAACCTGGGCTTGTTCCTTCTCCAGTTGCTCTAACGCTTTCTTCATTTGAGCGAGGGCCTCTTCGGCACTTTTCTGGCCGTCCTGAGCCTTCCCCTGCCCCAGCTGCTGTTCTGCCTGCTGCTGCTTTTCAGCGGCCTCGGTCATTTCCTTGGCGCCCGGCTTGGTTCCGGAGTCCTGGTTGTTCATTTCGCTGGCCAGAGACTCGGTCTGCTTGCGCACGTCGCGCTGCTCGTCAGCGACCTTGTTGAGTTCGTCCAGGCCCTGGTCTTTGGCCTCATCGGATTGTTGAACGACTTTTTCCTCCTGCTTGATCAAGTCCTTTACTTTTTCAATCTGCTCGGCCAAGGCCGCCAGCTCTTTTTCCTGATCGGTGATGTCGCGGTTTTCATCCAGGAGGGACTGCTCGGCTTTAACCATGTCGGCAATCTGCTGGCGGAGCTCTTCCAGCGCGGCAATTTCCTCGCGCACCTTGTCGAGCTCGTCCTCTTCGGTCAGCAGCAGCTCGAGCAGAGATTTCAAATCACCCAACACCGCTTCCTGCTCAACCGCAGCTTTCTCGAGCTTCGCGTCGTCGAGCAAGCCGGCGATCTCTTTCATGCGATCTTCGATCAACATTTTTTTGGATTCGTGGAACGCCTTGATCAGCCGGTCGGCCTGCTCTTTCTCGGTCTTCTCGAGGGCACTGGCCAAGGCGGTGAATTTGCGTTCCAGCTCGCGCATCATGCGCTCGACCCGAGCCTGGCGAACGCCGAGCGGGGTGGCAGGCAATGCCTGCGGAACAGACGATGCGGACGCATCTTCATCTGCGGCAAATACCGATGGCAGGGCCATCAGACTGGCCAGACACATAGCAACTATCCATTTCATCATAGGTCTTCTCCAGCTAAGCAACGAATCAGGCGTAAGATACACCACGAATGTCCCTTTGTCATTTGCTTTCAGTGGTCAGAACCCGCCAAAAGCACTTACTTTTCTTCATTTTTAAGCAATTCTTCCACCCGACGTCGCTTTTCCTCTTCGGTCATGGACTGAACCTCACGTTGGGACTGCTGAATCTCGGAGAGCAGGTTAATCGCCTGCTGGAACTCCTCGTTCTTCACGAGGTATTTCAGGATCCGGCGCATCTCGTCGGTAATCTCCTCCTGCGCACGAATCGCACCGAGGAGGATTTGATTGCGAGTGTCCCGGTTGTCCGTGATGCGCAACTCATCCAGCCGATTGGCCACGGAAGGAATCGCCTGATCAATGAGGCTGTTCATGGGACTGGCCACCCGACTTTTCAGTCGCTGCAGCAAGGGACTGTCGATGGTCTCCAGGCCGTTGTTCAGGATTTCCAGGACGATCGAATCCAGGCGGGACGCCAAGGGCGCGAGACCCGAGCCCATCAGCTTCTGCTTTTTCTGCACCCGGTTGACCTGGGTCCGTCCGGCCTCATTCAGCTCTTCCATGTCGCGGATCATCACCTGCAAGGCCTGGGCGTCAGTGATCAACTGATCCTGCTGCTTGAGCAACTGTTCGAGCGCCTGGCGAATCTCTTTCTCCCGCCGCAGCAGATCATCGCGCAGGTCCGCTTCGGACACGACCCGCAACTGAATGCGGGCGGACTTCCCCTCCCCCGGACCACTCACCGTATTGTTGTCCGTTGCCTGGAGGACAAAACCAAAGCTGGAACCGATGGCCAGATCCAGGGTGGCCAGATCCAGCACCTCACCAAATTCGATACGGCCGGTGTTGAGCAGGTCGTTCACCGCCGGAGGAACGATCTGACCCGTATGGTTGGTGCTGGTACCGGTATCCGGATCGTCAAAGCGCCAGGCATAATCCAACACCACATCGGTCACGCTGAAATCGTCTTCGATGGTGGCTCGATACGGCACACGTGCGGATGGCACCACCAGGCTGCTGATGCCCTCGACGCGGACCTTGACCTTGGGGACGGTGTCCTCGCGTTTGCGCACGCTGAAGTTGGTGTGATCTGCGGAGGTCAGGGGCACGCGCTCCATCGTCTCGGGATCCAACACGAGCTCGGCATCCAACAACTCCACTCGATACACGGAGGGAACCACCTGGCCGGGCTCCAGCGACACGTGGAACTTTGTGCCATCGACCAGCTCCATGGGGATACGGTCCTCACCGATCACCAGGTCGGCTCCGGCCACGGTTTTGTTGGCCGTCCCCTGGATCTTCAGTTGGGTTCCCGGCAACAGATAATAAGGACCACGACCTGGAGGCAAGGCCTCCGGCGGCTGCTCGGTGTATGCAGGCGGAATGACATCCAGCGCGATCGAGGTAACCGCCGGCCGATCCACGAGCCTAACTTTTACCCAGGGCGTACTGGCCTCGTCACTGCTCACGCGTAACTCCCAACCTTGCTGGGCATTCTGCATAATGGTTTTATAGCGCCGTCCATCGTCGGAACGATCCATGGCCTCCAGCGTCTTACCCGAGCTCGACTTCACCTCAAGTTGCAGGTGCTTCGGCAGCCGACGAAACCCATCTTCGATGTGGGCGATGATGGGCCAATGGTCCCCACGCGGCACGGTGATAAACCCTTCTTCTACCCCCGCGATATGGACGTGGAAATCCAGGGGCCAGGAGACGTCAGCGATCAGCAGGTTACGCTTCACCCAGGTCTTCAACAGCGGGCTGGTCAAACAGGCCACGCCCAAACCACCACAGACCAGGAGCAGGAGTGCGGCAAGAGCGAGGTTCTTTTTGTGCCCGGGGGTATTTAAGACCGTATCGAAATCAACCTGCTCGACCCCGGCCAGACCATCTTTGATCGTCGCCTGCATCAACTCCTGCGAGACGCCGGATGCGGGCACGTAGTCGTCACGAGTAAACTGGAACAGGCTGATGAGCCGTTCGGAAAGATCTTCGTTCTGACGTTCGACTTCGAGGCAGAGCGCTTCGTCACTCACCCGCGCCTGCAAGGGTCGCCACCAGCGTTTGAAAATCACGCGCAACATCAGGCCGGCCAGGATGAAGAGCATCACCAGTCGCTGCGAACGATCCATGACAAAGATGCGATCAATGGCGTAGTCGAGCACGAACAGGCCGAGAGCCCAGGCGAGGATGTGAACCAAAGCGCGCACACCAAGCCAGTGCTTCACCCTGAGCCGCAGGTGATCCAGTCGCTTTTCGATGCCGCCGGTGGCGTTTTGTACCTGTTTATCCATCACAACAACTTGAACCGTTTACGAAGAGCCCACTCGAGACCGAGGAGGATCACCAGGAGCGCCAGCAGGCTCGCATTATCCCAGACGGGACGAGCCGGACTTTGCGTCTCAATCATCCGCACGCGATTGGGCACGGCATCGGCCAGTTTGTCGGCCTCATCAATCTCGAAATAGCGCCCGTCGGACAACTCTGCAAGCCGCTTCAGCATGGGCCGCTTCATCCAGATCGCCCGCGTTTCCAGATCGGGCGGGATGACACTCAAATCTTTATCGATGGTGAGGGGTGATTCCGTCCCAGCCCCCAGCTCCACCTTTACCCGATGCAATCCGGCCTGGCGGGCAAGGAAGCCGGCCTGGTATTCACCGGGCTGTCCGGGGATGGGCTGAAACGTCAAGGGCATGGGTTCCGCCTCACCGAGTTGCACCAACCCCGCAACCTCGTCGAGTTCGAGGTTGTCGTAATTCTGATCGCGCAGACGGGCGTTGAGGGATACCTGTTCCCCGATCTGCCAGGTGTCCTTTTCGGATTCGATATATCCACGGCCTTCCGCTTCGAGCGCACGCCCACGCACCAGGTACCGAACGAGCTGAACCCAGTAGCGATTGTAAAACTCATTATCCTGCCCGCTGCCCCGCCAGAGCCAACTGCCATTGAAGCCGACATAAACCGTTCGTCCGGAACCATACTGGCCAGTGATCAGGATGGGCCGCGGAACATCCATGGTATAAAAATTTGGATTCGAGTGATTGATCAACACCTGGGCGGAAGGCTTCGCCTCAAGTGCGGGAAAGCTCCAGTAAATCCCAGGCAGGCTTTTCCAACGCTGATAGTTCGTCTCGGTATCCTGGTAATAATTCAGCACGGGATGGTCCACACTGGCCCGCACGATCCCGAGTGGCCACCGCTGGTTGTGGAGCGATAACAAGCTGGACACTTCCATGGAGCCGATGTCGCCAAACCGCACGGGAAGGAGATCCTTCATCCCCGACGTATTCGGGTCGGACAGAAAACGTCCGGCGAAGCGAGGGCCGGCCATATAAAGAATGCCGCCCGCATGCTCACGCGAGAACACTTTCAGCAGGTTGACCCACTCCGGATCCAGACGGGCAGGATCCGGATCGAGCATCAGAATGACATCGTACTCGAACAACTCCGACTTGGTGGCGGGCAGTTTGGAAATGATGGTGTTACCCGACTGCAGGCGTTGTGGATCGAGGGTTTGCAACCAGCACGAGAGGTCAATGAATTTTTCCCGGTTGAGCAGCGTTTGCAAGGCCCGATATTCCCACATCGCGCGACCGGCGATCAGGAGCACACGGGCGCTCTCATCGAGGACGTTGACGACCGCCGGCGCTGCCGTTTGGTTGTCATTGAGATTTGATTCGTTGGGAATGGGCTTTACGCGAATGTTGTACGCCATTTTGCCCGGCGAGGTGGGTTTATGCGTGAAGGCGATGCGCTCACTTCCATCCTCATCGGGCAGGATGACGTCGCGGCTTTCGAGCACGACCTGTTCGGTCGGGTCATCGAGAGAAGAAGCCAGCAGGTCAACGCTCACGGTTTCGCCGCCCACACCCTGTGCGCGCAGGAGCGCCCGAATCTCGAATGGATCGTTCAACCAGACCTGCGAATCCGCCTGGAGGTCGACCACCTGCAGGTTGCGCGGAGGAATTGGATCCCCCACGCCGACGATAATCAAGGGGATCCCTTTGTTCTTCGCATCGCGGGCGAGCGGTTCCAACGAAGCGGCAGAGGTGTTCTGTCCATCGGTGAAGGCGATGATGCCGGAAGTCGACTGGTCGGCCAGGCTCTTGCGGAGGGCGAGGTATAAATCGGTCGCCGGACCTTCCGGCGTAAGCGGCGGCAACTCCAGAAGGGGTGCTTCATCGATCGCCTCCCCTTCGTCGTCCTGCTGGCCACGGTCATTGATCAACTTCAGATCATCGGCAAAATCATAGACCCGCAAATTTCCTTTTTTCTGCACGGCCTTGACGAGCTTGGGAGTGAGCACGCGATCCACCAGATCGGCACGCCCCTGCCCTGTGCTCCGAATCTGGCCCACGCTCTGGCCGCTGACCCGTGCCGCGCGTTTGGCGTCCGCGTCGTCCAGATAGTGATCGATGGTCGCCATCGAACCGGAGGCGTCACGCAGCAAATAGATATGCGGTTCGATACGCAGCTGACGGGTAAAGGTAATCGCAGGCCCAAGGAAGATCAGGGCGACCAGCAAGAGCACGGCGATCCGCAGCCCCATAAGCAGATTGCGGATGCGGCGCGAAACGTTACCCGCTTCGGATCCGTACAGTCTGAAACAGCCGTACACCACGGCCGCCACAATCGCCAGGAGGACGAAGACCCCCCAGGAATGAGGTGCATTCGTGAAAATGAATTCCATGCGGGCATCGGCAGGAATTTCTTCCGGTCGAATGCCGAACATCCGCCCCCACCAGGTCGCCAGCGGGAGGTGCATCTGGCTAAAGCGCTCCATCAGCGAGCAAATACCGGGGTGTGATCCTGCGGCATCTGAAGCATGACAAGAGCCATGGATGTGGCGAATTCGGTTCCATACGAACTGGCCCATGATCCGTCACCACTCTGCTTGGCAAGCAAGGCGTCGCGCATGTAAACATACCATTCGTCCCACTCTTTTCCACCGCGATGCCAGAAGGCCTGCGTCGCGTAATAGTTCCCGTAATAATAGTAATGCGAACTCGAACCAGAACGCTGGTTCTTGAGAAACTCAAGCCCCTTGGTGATCATCGGATCGTCGTAAATATTCGCGCTGTATAAAGACACCACCCCGGCACCCGTGAGCGGGAACGAGCCTCCACCACGACCGAGGGTATAGGAGAAGCTGCCGTTTTGTGCGTTCGACTTGCGCACGTATTCGATGCACTTGTCCCGCGTGTGATCCGGGACATGAAACCCCGCATCCCGCGCCGCGCGCAAGGCCATGATCTGGCAGACCGTAACCGAAAGGTCGGCGTCACTTTTCACCGGGCGATACCGCCAGCCACCCGCTTCGTTCTGCGAGTTCACGAGCATGTTGATGCAGGTGGTGATCTTCTCGTCGATATCCTTGTGCAGGGTCATACCGGCGGCCTGGGTGAGGAAGAGCAAGGCAAACCCGTGACAGTACATGTTCCCCACTTCGTTGTCGGGCTGGGCGATGTACCCACTGGCATTCGTGTTGCGCAGGATGAACCCGGTCGTATCCTCGACGTGCTTGCCGTAGCGCCCGACCCCGGGGGTGTTGCCATCGCCCATAAAGGCGAGGCCCGCGAGGCCTGCGATCCCTACGCTCCCGGAGTAGCCCGATCCGCCAAAGGCCCCCTGATCCCGTCCGCGGGAAATCTGTCGGCTGGCGAGGTACTTCAACCCTTTTTCAATCGCGATGCGCGTTTTGGGAGTGATCAGCTCATCCGCTGTTTTTTCGGCAAAGGCGGCAGGCAGCATCATGAGAGCGGCCAGGCAGATGCCATGGAGTTTATTCAGGTGCATGGTCATCCTCAGGCTCAAAGCAATAGACGCGACGGAGGCCGAGGCCATACAGCCGCTTACCATCCGAATAGAGATTTCCCATGGGTTGCCCATCGACCGGCGTGATCGCGGTGCGGCCGAGCTCTTTGCCTGTGGCGGGATCCAAGGTGAGCACGCCCTGTTCGGTGGGGATCCAGACCGCGGCGTCCGTCAGCATGCCGCGCCCAAAAGATACAACCGGGGTCTCCCAGATCAGGCGGCCGCCTTCCAGGCGATAGCCCCGCACGGTCTTGCGGCCGGCGACCAGGACGAGGCCTTCGGAAACACCGAGACAGTAGATGCCAGCAGGATCCCCACGGACCGGCGTCCGAGCCGATTCCCAGAGCAGGGAGCCGTTCCCACGATCCAGCACGAGGAGCTGGTTGAAATCACTCGCCATCACGACCAGGTGACGCCCATGCGGAATGATCACATCCTCCTGCCAGCCATCGATGACCCGGGGTTGATAGTAATAGCTCGAATTTCCGGATTTCGCTGCGATGGAACGCGGATAACGCACGCACCAGCGCAAGACCCCCGACAAGGCATCCACCGCGAAGACCAGGCCCGCACCGCTGGAGATATACGCCTCGCCCCCGGCCACGGCAATGCCGGGTGGACTGAAGGGCGAAACCGCTCCGGCTTCTTCATCACACAGAAACTTTTTCCAGACCGTCTTCCCGGTCCGGGACTCCAGAGCGTAGATCCACAGCGCACCATTGTCGATGACCGGGGAAAGCAGCAACGTTCCGTAGGGTACGGGCGCGCCCAACCAGCTGAGGGTTTCGCTTTCGAGGGAAACCTTTTCGGCCGGGGTCCGGCGCCACTGCAACTTGCCGTTGCTGGTATCATAGGCGACGAGGAAGTTCAGGCGTGTCCGGGCGGGCACCTGGCGGTACCAGGCCGCCTGCGGATTAGCCCTGGTTCCGTCTTCCGCCGCCAGGTCCAGTGGCTGCCCTTCCAGGCTGATCAGCAGGTCGTCCCGGATGATCATGGACTGTGCGATGCGATCGGCAAAATACTGGACGGTGACGGGATCGGTAAAATTAATCGGCAACACCTTTGAACGACTGGTCCAACGGGCAGACTGGCGGGTCATGGCATCGAGCGCGAAGGCATTGCGGAAGCCCAACCAGCGCAGCTCTCCGGAATCGGCATCCAGGCAGACCAGGCAGTCATCCTTCTTGAAAAACAGGGCGCCGTCATGTGTCAGGAACTGACCGGAGGGGAACCAATCATTCGCTTTCCAGGCTTCGAGTAACATCGGCATGCGCTCCTCATCCGCATCGCGTTGGCGAATGATGCCATCGAGTTCTTCCGGCAAGTTCAGGATGAAGGACTGCGTCCAGGCTTGTGCGAATTTGGGTTGCTTCACATCGACCGGCACATCGGCTTGTCGACCGGTGCGCTGTGCATTTCCGAAGGGCATGGTCCAGGGTTGATTGGCTCGCTGCGTTACTTCGGGCGCTTCGTCCTGGCCCAGGGCGGAAGCAACGATGTCGCGAGTTGCCAGCAAGGGGTCGTCCGACGCCAGACGGGTGTCCAGCTCAGCCAACAGCTCGGTCGCCTTTGCCGGATCTCCTGAATACGCATGGGCGACGGACATACGAAGCAGCAGCAAGGTGTCCGGCACACTCGCATCGGGATAGTGGTCCTTCACCTTATACAGGAGCCGCAAGGCGGGTAAAAATTCATGTCGGTCCAACTGGATGCCGGAGAGTTCATAGGCGGCATCGTCCCCGAGATTGCTCAGGAAGAACCGGCGCACGACCTCCCCGAGCGCGACCTCACGCTCCCGGGGATTGTTCGCAGCAGCCAGCAAGGCGGCGGCACTGCCATCCGCGCGCACCCGGTAGACGCTTAACGCCTCAGCGGGCAAGCTGGCTAAAGTGGATTCAATTTCATCCTGGACGGGTCGGTACAAACGGTATTGGTGATAGAGCGTCTCCTCAAGCCACTCATCACGGGTGATCACGGCATCATTGCTGCCATCGATCACGCGTTGCCAGAGCTCACTCGCGAGATCGTAGCGTTGATTCTGGGCAAACTGATCGGCCCGCTGGAGGAGGACATCCAGTTCCGGGTCGATCTTCAACCCACCACCGCTGGCTTCGTTGGCCACCTTTACGGCACCACCGGCGGAGAGCGCGAGAGCCCCTGTCAGCATGATCAGCCATCGCTTCATACGGAGCGCTTCCTTCCCAGCCACCAGGCAAAGGCCTGCTCGCCGCACAGCATAATCGCGAGCAGGATGAGGATGGTTTTCCAGAGCTCGTTGCGCCCGCGATCGCTTTCCACACGGGCCAGCAGGCGATCCTTCACAAACTGAATGGGACTGTCCCCAAACGCCTGAGCCAGGACGGACTCCGGCTGCTTGCGTAAATCACTTTCTGCCGCCCCGAGGTTTGCCGCAAAGGGAATGCGATCGACGCCTGCCCGATCGGTTGGGGTAAGTTCCAGCACATACATGCCCCGGTTGTGCGTCTCTTCAAAATCGATCATCCAGGTCTGTTGGTTTTCCGGCCCGTTGGGCTTGGCCTGCACCGCGATCGGTTCCCCATCGGAAACGAAGATTTTGGCATCGACTTTATAGGCGCTGAGATTCACGGGGTAATGTATCGCTTCACCCACTTGAATCAAGCCCGCGCCCGACTCGTCGCGGGCCAGGTGGCGCAGCAACTCATGATTGAATATCAGGTAAGCAGCGCGATTCTGGGGCCAATTATTCCACTCCAGATCAAGCGGGGTGGTCAGCACAAAGGTGTGGCCCTTGCCAAACCGACCCTCGACCATGCCGGGTGCATTTTCGGTCGACGTCAGGCTCGCGAGCAGCTGGGCGTTGCTTCCCTCGGGCAAAGTCGTCTGCCACCAGCGAAAGACCTTAATATCTTCGAGCAAACTATTATTTTCACCCGCGAAAACAGCGAGTGCTTCATGGTCCGGCGTTTTGAGATTAAAATGCGTCCAGCGATCACCTGTAATGTCCCCTTGCACCCCTTCGAGCCGTACGGGCAGGAGGCCTTCACCCCCGGCATGAAATTTTTCGTTATAGAACTGTTCATCCACCTGGTCGCCCAGAACGAAGACCAATCCGCCGCCTGAACGAACCCAGGTCTCCAGCTCCGTCCGTTTTTCCTCACTGACGCGATACAGGTTGCACAGGAAGAT
>JBLIND010000009.1:0-38829 GCA_047639095.1 Candidatus Omnitrophota bacterium
GAGCGGTCGAGCAACACGCTCAAGTACGCCTCGCGGGCGATATCTGCACCTTGTTCGACGTAGACCTTGTGAACGGTGTGCCCCTTGATGTCCATACCGAGAATCGCTTCGGCCGCCGCCCGGGCATCGTCTACATTCTTGACGATTTTCACACCGCCGGCTTTGCCGCGTCCGCCAACATGCACCTGGGCTTTAACGGCACAAACGCCACCGAAGGCTTCGTATGCGGCGACGACTTCGTCAACGGTTGTGGCGAGCGTTCCCTCAGCCACCTTGATGCCGGCAGCCTTGAACAGCTGTTTGGCTTGATATTCGTGTATATTCATAGGTGTTTCCTGTTAAAAATCGCGGAAGGGTACGAACTTTGCCAGATTGGGGCAAGCATCTTGCAAGGTTAAATTCCGTTTGGACCGGTGCTGAAAGCCCGCTATGGTCACGATTCTATGACACCAGAACGCCACGCAAAATTTCGCCGGGTCCTGGCCGCCCGCCAGCCCGATCTTACGATTCTGTATGAAGACCTTTACAAGGTGTTCAACCTGGCGGCATTGGCACGTACCTGTGAGACCCTGGGCATCGACACCATTCATGCGGTCTCGAATTATCGCGGCAACCCCAAGGCCGGGCGCGGAGCCAACCGCTGGGTTACCCGGGTGCGTCATCCCTCCATCGAAGTCGCAACCACAGCCCTGAAGGAGCAGGGTTTTACCATCTACGCCACCCATCTCGGGCAGGACGCCGTGGATTATCGGGAGGTCGACTTCACCAAACCCACCGCCATTATGCTGGGCAATGAGGATGAAGGCCTAAGCGACGAGGCCCTTGCGCTGGCGGACGGAAACATTGTCATCCCGCTCGCCGGAGCCGTGGAAGCCTTGAACGTTTCCGTCGCGGCCGCGGTCATTCTGTTCGAGGCCAAAAGACAGCGGGATGCGGTCGGGATGTACGACCGTCCCATCACGGATCCTGAAGCATTCAACCGGCAGCTCTTCGAAGCCTGCTATCCACGGGCGGCAGCACGCTTGCGCAGCATGGGTGAGGCCTATCCGCCGCTGGATGATACAGGGATCATGCAAGCCTGAGGGGCGCAGCGAAAGCGGAGGGGTTTCAGATGGAAATTCCGGACTGCGACCCCGTCCCGGCCTTGTACAAGCACCCGGCCTTCGCGTATAGATACGCTGTGCCATCAAACGAACTACAAGCGGGGGATCTCCTTCGGGGCTTTCGCATCGAAGGCTACCTCGGCGAAGGTGCCATGGGGAAGGTCTACCGGGCCCGGCGAGAAAGCGATCAACTGCCTGTCGCATTGAAAGTTCTCCCGCCCTCTTCCCTGGAGGACCCGTATGCAAAAGAGAGCTTCCTGATCGAAATGGAGATCACCGCGCAATTGAGTCACCCGCAACTGATTCACAGCGTTGCTTCCGGCGCAGCCGACGGCATGTACTTCCTCGCCCTGAAGTATATCGAGGGGGAGACGGTTGAAGCATATGGCGATCGGAAGGGTCCGCTGAACGAAGATGAATCGCTCTACCTCATCCATTACCTGGCGGGTGCCATGCAGTATGCCTGGGAGACCCATCGCGTGATCCATCGCGACATCAATCCGTCGAATATCATCCTCTCCCTCGAAGGCTATCCCGTGCTGGTCGACCTGGGCATGGCCCAATATCATCGCCAACCGTTATCGGCAACCCTCGACGGGCTGGTGGAGGGCACCCCCAACTATATGAGCCCCGAACAATCGCGCAACAACCCGGATATCGACTACCGGACGGACGTGTACGGTCTGGGTGCCTCGCTCTATCGCGCCGTAACCGGGCATATTCCGTTTGCCGAATTCGATGAAGATGAGGTGCTGAACCGGTTGCGTTCAGACGACCTTATCCTGACAGATCCCCGTCGGTACAACCCCTCCGTCAGCAATGCATGTGTGCTGCTCATCGAACGCATGCTCGCGAAACATCCAATCCACCGCTGCACCAGCTGGCAGCAGTTGGTCCAGGATATCGACCGTGTGCTCGGAGGAAAAGCACCGGCACAGGGGCCCCTGCCCCAGGAACAATCCATGCTGAAACGCGAAGGTTTTGCAAAACCTTCCGCCCGCAGGATCTCTGTCATGAAGCGGTCGGCCAGCGGAACGGTCCGGCGCCATGAAGGGGACATTGGAAACAAAGAGGGCCGCTGAACGGGATCAGCAGAATACATACTTGAAACTTTTTCGTAATCCGCCATGTAGGTACGGAGACCTATCCCCGACCATTCGAATGAACCTCATACTAAACGTACTACTATGCTCAGAAAAACTTTCATTACCTCCATCGTACTTGGCCTCGCATGTTGGATCAGCGGATGCGGCAACAATGAACCCGCTCCGACGGTCGATGCGCTCACGCCCCCGGTTGCTGAGCCCACACCGGATGAAGATGCCGGCGAAGGCCACATCCTGACCTTCTCGGCAATTCCCGATCAAAACTCCACGGATCTAAAAGAAAAATTCGATAAGATCGCGATCTACCTGACGGATAAGCTCGGCTTCAAAGTGGTGTACAAAGCCTCCAGCAGTTACGAAGCCTCGGTGGAAGAATTTCGCAACGGCAACATCCAGCTGGCCTGGTTTGGCGGTTTGAGCGGCGTGCAAGCCCGCCATTTCGTCCCCGGTGCCCAAGCCATTGCCCAAGGCAAGGCGGACCCGACGTTTTACTCGTACTTTATCGCCCACAAAGATTCGGGCCTGACGGAGAGTGAAACGTTCCCGACGGGTATCGCGGGTGTCCCGTTCTGCTTTGGATCTGAGGGATCTACCTCGGGACGCTTGATGCCCCAGCATTTCATCGAGAAGAACAGCGGTAAATCGCTGCCCGACTTCTTTGGCGACAACAAGCCGGCGTTCTCCGGCACCCACGACAACACGTACGAATGGGTCAAAGCGGGCAAAGTCAAAGCAGGCGCCTTGAACTACGTGGTGTATAACAAGCTCAAGGCGGCGGACGGCGATGATGCCCCCACCGTCATCTGGACGACCCCGACCTATGCGGATTACAATTTCACCGCGCATCCCGACCTGGAAAAAACGTTCGGCGAAGGCTTCACCAAAAAGCTGCAGCAAGTCCTGGTCGACATGAAAGACCCGGAGCTGCTCTCCGCCTTCCCGCGCGAGGCACTCATCCCGGCAACGAATGAAGAATTCGATGGCATCAAAAAGGTCGCTGAGAATCTTGGATTCCTGAACTAGACCAGCCGCTGCACATTCAGCGCGCTGTAGCTACCATGCCGAACGAATCATCAGGAGGTTTTCAGCTACAGAGCGTGACCATCGCTTTCGGCTCTACGACTGCGCTTAACGCCTTGAGCCTGGACATCCGTCCGGGCGAACGGGTTGCGCTGGTCGGGCCGAGCGGCGGGGGTAAGTCGACCCTCCTCAACAGTCTCGTCGGAGCCGTGTCGCCCCAATCCGGCACGGTCTGGTCGCTCGGAGAAGACCTGTCGACCTTGAGCACGCGACGCATCCGCACCCTGCGCAGCCAGGTTGGATTTATCCATCAGCAACTCCACCTGGTGCCCAACCTGCGGGTCATCCAGAACGTGGTGTGCGGGCGACTCGGCAAGCGGAGCTTCTGGCAGAGCGCCCGCGACCTGTTGTACACCTCAAGCGCAGATACCGAGAAGGTCTATCAACTTCTCCTGCGGGTTGGGATCCCGGAGAAGCTGTATCAACGCACCGACCAACTATCCGGGGGCCAGCAACAGCGCGTCGCCATCGCACGGGCCCTGTTCCCTGAGCCCAAAGCCTTACTTGCGGACGAACCGGTATCCAGTATCGATCCCGCACGCGCACGCGACCTGGTTGACCTGCTCACGAGCATCGCCGCAGAACAGCAGCTCACTCTGGTCATGAGCATACACAACCTCGAACTCGCCAAGGCCTACTTCCCCCGCCTGGTCGGCCTGCGTCATGGACTCGTCGCATTTGACAAGCAGGTCGAGGAGATCACGGCGGAGGATTTCAATGCCCTGTACGATCTGAGTCAAGAGGAGCTGCTAACGTGAACGCGTACCTGGCCCTCCGCATGGAATCTTAGTCCACTTGAACAAACGCCCATCCATCCTGACGGCCCGCCGCAGCCTCTTCATGAGCCTTCTCGTCATCGGCATCGCCGCCTACCTCCTCCTCGGACTGAAGATCGGTGACTTGAACCCGGGTGAAGGCGGCATCAAGCTGGCGAAACGCTTTTTCTCTGCTGCTTTATCACCGGCCATGACGAACGAACAGGCCTCCGCGTTCACGAGCAAAACACCGCTCTGGAAAAATGCCCTGTCCGCCTGCTGGGAGACGATTCGAATTTCGGCCGCGGCGGTAAGCCTGTCCCTGGTGATCGGGTTAATCTTTGGCTTCCTTGGCGCAACCGCCTGGTGGCGTAACCGATCCGGAGGCATACGAAATCCGCTCTACCGCTTCGTCCTTCGCTTTATCGCACCGGTGGTTTACAGCACAACCCGTGTCCTGATCACCTTCACCCGCTCGGTTCACGAGCTCCTTTGGGCGACCCTCTTTCTTGCCGCACTGGGGATGGGACCGCTTGCCGCGGTCTTTGCTTTAACCATTCCGTTCTCCGGCACCTTTGCCAAAATATTTTCCGAGATGATCGACGAAGCCGATCCCTCTGCGGCCCGTGCGCTGGAACTGGCCGGGGCCGGCCCGCTTCAAGTATTCTGTTTCGCTCTGCTCCCGGAGGCCTTGCCGGACATGATCGCGTATACCCTGTATCGCTTCGAGTGCGGGCTGCGGTCGTCGGCGGTGATGGGATTCATGGGTGTACTGACGCTGGGCTACTACATCGATGCCTCATTCGAAAACCGGCATTACCATGAAGTCTGGACGTATCTGTACGCCCTGATAGCGCTCATCGTTTTCTTCGAGAAGTGGAGCGATGCGATACGACGCCGACTGGTGGAGGGGCCCACATGAACACCGCCGACTTGTTCAAACAACGCCCTCGAAACCGGTTCCTGCTCTTCAGCGCCCTCGCGTTCCTGCTGCTGGTCACCCTCTCGTGGTGCACGGGCGAGTTCGACCTGCGCGATTTCACTTCGGAGCGCAGCACCCGCAATCTAAAACGATTCCTCACCCAGGATATCATCCCCAAACCCATTCGAACCGGCGAGGCTGGCTGGGAGGTGCTACCCAGCTGGGCGCTGGGCGTCCTCGCTAAGGATGGCTGGCAGGCCATGGGGAACACCCTCTGGATTTCGATCACCGCCATTCTGTTCGCGGCAATCGGAGCCGCGTGTCTGATTCCGGGTGCAGCACGCAACATCGCCACCACCTCGCCTTTTGTGAGTCGCACGCAATCCGGTGCAGGCTGGCGCATCATCGTCTGGGTCTGCAGGGGACTGCTTGTGTTTTGTCGATCCATCCCCGAATTCATCTGGGCCTTTCTGCTCGTCGGCATCCTGGGGATCAACGCATGGCCCGCGGTACTTGCCCTGGCCCTGCATAACATCGGAATACTGGGCCGCCTGGGCGCCGAGACGGTGGAGAACCTGCCACCCGGGATCCCCCGGGCGCTCAGGATCAGTGGGGGAAGTCGCCGGCAGATCCTCCTCTGCGGCGTATTCCCCCTCGTGCTCACCCGGATGCTCGTCTATTTCTTTTATCGCTGGGAAACGTGTGTGCGGGAGGCAACCGTAATCGGCCTGCTCGGCGTCTCCTCCCTCGGCTTTTATATCGTCGACGCGCGCGCCCGGTTTAAGTACGACGAATTGCTGCTGTACATCCTCCTGGGTTCCGCGCTTGTGCTGATGGGGGATTTCGTTTCCGCCGTCGTTCGAAAGCGATTGAGGGATGCCGGCGGACGCTCCTGCTGAATCTTTTCAACAGGTTTATGCACAGCTTATACCAATTTTAACCACTTCCTCCCCTTTCCTCACACGGATGTGCACAGCGCATGATAAGTCTGTTAATAACCCCGGCTGTGGGATTGCCCAAAACGGTTTAAGGCCGTAGAGTCACGCGCATGAGCAACGAGGTTTTCGAAAAAAACAATCACCCGCTGATTCTCCACTATTTGACCCGGATCCGAGACAAAAATACCCCGTCCCATGAATTCCGCTCCTGCATCCATCGCATGGCAACCATCCTGGCGGTGGATGTACTGGCTCATCTGACGCTGGACAACACGACGGTTGAAACCCCGATGGAAACCACTTCCGGCCACGGCCTGAACCAGCGTATTGGACTGATCCCCATCATGCGGGCAGGCCTGGGCCTGGTGGATCCCATTCTGGAGCTCATCCCTGAAGCGGAAGTCTGGCATCTCGGCCTGTATCGGGATGAACAAACCCTGGAGCCCGTTGAGTATTATCAAAAACTACCTGCCGATCAACCGGTCGACATCGCGATCATCCTGGACCCCATGCTTGCGACAGGCGGGTCTGCCATCGCGGCCATGGAAACCGTGCGCCGCTGGGGTGTCCAGCAGATTATTTTCATGGGAGTGCTGGCGGCTCCGAAAGGCATTGAGGCGGTACATGCCGCATTTCCGGACACCCCGATTTACATTTGCAAGATCGATTCACACCTCAATGAAATTGGCTACATCATTCCCGGCCTCGGCGATGCGGGCGATCGTATATTTAATGCCGCAGCAGAGTAGCGCTTCTGGCCAGGGCCACTCGCTAACCAATTGCTAATCCGGTTAAGTTAGCCTTTTCCTTGCTCCATCCGCTATCTATAATTCTCTGACAAAGGAGAGTTTGATGTGATCTTTGACCGCAGTCTCCGCACACGCGATTACAGACTGTCGCAACTTATTGCGGCCATACGCGCCTCGTTGGAAAACGACTGGCAGCCCTATGAACACATTGAACAACTTCATAAATACTGGACGGATACCGAGTCACGACCCAGGCGGAACTACCGGTCACACGCCATGTACACCGCGCTCAAAAGCGAGGGCGCTATTTTCGAGTGCGGCTCGGGGCTAACCACCCTGCTGCTCGGCTTGGCTGCGGAAAAAAGCGGGACACCGGTGATGGCGCTTGAGCACGACCCAAGCCGCCATCAGCGCATCGTAGAGATGTTGGAAACCAATCACATACACACCGTAGACATGCGGCACGCCCCACTTGTTCCAGATCATGAATATCTGCGGTACGACATCAGCGGAATTACGCTGCCCGAACGCATACAACTCATCGTTTTAGGAATCTCACCCCAGACCTGGTCCAGCAGCGCCCGCGACGGCATGGTCCCCCTGCTTCAGTCACGCATGGGGTCATGCGGTAAGATCCTGGTCGGCGGATACCGCGTGAAGCGCGCACCTCCATCGACAGGAGAACGGACGCAGAGTGTGCAACAACACGCCGTGATTTTTGGACGCATGAGTCGACCCGCCGAGATTAACGGCAAGAACTGAAATCGCCCGGACTGATCAAGGTCAGCCCGCAAGCTCCCACAGGCCAGAGTTGAGTAGTTAAAAAGGCGCGTGCGTGCTTACGAACCGCAGAGGTACGCGGATGAACACGGATTTGGATTACGTACTTATGTGTTTTTTTTGGGGGGGGGCTCCCCATTCGTCCCCGCGCCCGTTCCCCACGCACATCCGGTGCATACCAGCAGGCGGCTAGCGCCTGCGGGCATCGGCGATCGCCCGGTCCGTTTCGCGTTTGGCATCACGCGTTTTCAAGTCTTCGCGCTTATCGACCTTGGCCTTCCCTTTACCCAGCCCAAGTTTGAGCTTAATTTTCCCACGGGTCATATGCACGTCCAAGGGAACAAGGGTGTACCCCTTCTCGGCGAGCTGGCTGCGAAGTCGGTTGATCTCCGTCTTGTGCATCAGCAATTTTCGCGGCCGCACAACTTCATGGTTAAACCGATTCCCATGCTTATAGGGCTGGATACTCATGCTGTGCAGCCACACCTCACCGTTCTCGATATCCGCATAGGCTTCATCAATGGAGAAG
Organism: Candidatus Omnitrophota bacterium; assembly: GCA_047639095.1. GTDB lineage: Bacteria > Verrucomicrobiota > Kiritimatiellia > SS1-B-03-39 > UBA6053 > JAPYUI01. The sequence continues at coordinate 7,963 of JBLIND010000009.1, forward strand.
AGATGATCGCGAATCGATTTGACTTCCGTCCCGCACAAGACGATCCCCGCCTCAAAGGTATCTGAGATCGTGTAATTGTGCCGGGCTTTCCGGTTCTGTGAAAGTATGTCAGCCATTCTGGAACATCCCATCGTAGCAGGCTATCGACAAGCTCGCAATCGTTGCATTGAAGCCGGATCGTTGGTGGTATCCATGAAATGGGGGAACAAAAAAAGCCGCCCGAACGGGCGGCTTGAAAGTCTATTCATCCAGAAACGCTTAGAGCGTCAGGATCGAATCCTCGGGCGGGCTGTTGTCGGCTTCCGGATTGTAGATGACTTCCGCTTCGAGCAAGCCATGCGCCACTTCTTTCAGGGCGATGTCGAGATTCGGCTGGTTCGGACGATCCGGCTTGATCAAGGGGCGCTGTCCGGCATTCAGCTGGCGCACGCGACGAGAAATCATGTTGATTAAAAGCGGGATATTGGGCACCCGTTCCTTAGCTTTTTCCAAGTATTCAATATTCATAAATGCTTATTCTCCGTGAGAAATGGAGGCGCAATATAGGTGCGGGCACTACCCCTGTCAAACGTCAACTGAGCCTAATACCGGAAGTTTTCGGAGCAAACCTCAATGTTTTAGGCCCTTTTCGAATGTCGGCTACACGGCCAGGTCCGCGGACCTTAATAAGGCCCCTTAAATTGCGTGTTCAAAGGTCACGCTGCGACTCTGATTCTCGATGATGCAGAACATTACCAGCGTCTTAACCTCGGGCGTAAACAGCGTCACCCATCCGTAATCGCCCGCGAGGAAGGCCAGGTGCTCTTCACCGAACAACTCCGTGATGGTCAACCCATTCCGCAGATCCCAGATGGGTCTTGTTGCCGAAAGGTGTTCCTGGCTGTGCTGGGAATACAGGTTAAACGTTGCCTCACCCGTCTGCTGGTTCTCAAACACCCCCTTCTTGTCCTGAACAAGCAACGTGCATTTCAAATCCGGCCGGCCACTGACCACCATCCAGTGAAAGCGCTTCGGCAGGGTAATACCGGTAATACCCAGACAGGATTCGCCGGTGATGCAACCGCTCCCCTGCATCCCAATCCGCATGCCCGTGTGCAGACGCGTTGGAACCTCTCCGTTAATTTTTTTGAACTCCAGACGATCCAGGCGGTCTGTCTTTTGTACCGGCACGATCGCGGCGGTTCGGTCACTAAAGGCGAACTGCCGTTTCTCGAGATCACTCGCCACATATTCGCCGGGAACCGCATCGGGATAAATTACCACCTCCTGCGCATATTCACCTTTCACCTGGGGTACGGCCATGTACCCACACTCCCCGTTTTCCAGGGTGCTCGTTTCGTGCAAGCTGTAATCAAAATCGGAATGGGTTACCTGAAAGTCACTGCAGTCAGCGGCTTGGTTGATACAGAGCAGGCGCTTGAAGCTGTTGGCGAGCCGGAACAACACCTTCGCGTACCCGGTTTCGCCACCGAGAAAGGACGGCAGTCCATCGAAATGATCCTTGTAGCGCAGCTTGAACGTTTCGTACGGCTGCAAAGCGCCGATCTCTACGTTGACCTCCCTGCGTTCGCGTTGTGCGTTCATGACGGAAATCGACATCACCTGCGGGCTGCAGGCGAGAAAGCCGTTATGGAAAATTGTATAGGAATCGACGGTGTCCGTATCCTTCATCGGAAGACAGACCTCGCTGCCTTCGGAATGCATGTTCCCCTCCTCGACTTCATGAGGACAATAGACGCGGGAGTAGCTGTGGACCATGGAGATCCCACGTTCCGACTCATACATGGCCATGATCCCGGCGTACGGGATGAAGAGATTGGTATTCCCGAAGGCTTCGATCTCAATACTCCCCTCGAAATCACCCAGGTCGGACGGACAATAATTGATCACCATCCCGGGATCGAATACCAGGGACTCACGGCGCACCAGCTTGCCGGAGAGCTCGCGTACCGAAGCCACGATTGCCACCTTCACGTCCCGCTTAAGAACCCAGTAATTCAGAAAACTGATCGTGGTTTTAAACGTCGCGCTCTGCTTGAAGTAAAAAATACCGGAGGCCCGGAGCACCTGCCCGTAGTTGTGAGACTCGCCGACGCGAAGGTTCTTGATCTTATCTGCTTCAATAGTCTTCATGTTTGCACTTCCCGGGGGATTGACTTGACGAAACAAACGTACCCGAATCCGTCTCAAAATGTCATTATGAAACACCACAAAACCCACGTTTTCCTGCGGAACTCCTCCTGAGCAGACAAAAAAAGGGCGCGGGATAAACCCGCGCCCTTCTCAATATTCGGTCAAGGACCGGCTTGATTACATCATGCCGCCCATGCCGTGATCGTGATGATCATCGCCACCACCACCAGCCGAAGGCTCGGGGATGTCGGTGATCATGCACTCGGTCGTCAGCAGGAGGCTGGCGATCGAAGCAGCGTTCTGCAGAGCAGATCGCGTCACTTTGGCCGGGTCGATGACGCCGGCTTTTACCAGGTCGACATACTTACCGGTGGCCACGTTGTAGCCCATGTTGCCTTTGAGCTTTTTGACCTCCTGAACAACCAGTGATCCTTCGTGTCCGGCATTAGCCACCAACTGACGCAAGGGCGATTCGCAGGCTTTGTCGACAATGTTGATGCCGATCTGCTCCTCATGCTCATTCGTTTCCAGCTTGGACAGGCCTTGCTTGGCACGAATCAGGGCTACGCCACCACCGGCGACGATACCTTCTTCAACTGCAGCACGGGTCGCGTGCAGTGCGTCTTCGACGCGGGCCTTCTTTTCCTTCATCTCGGTTTCCGTAGCGGCACCGACGTTGATTACTGCAACACCACCGGCCAGTTTGGCCAGACGTTCCTGCAGCTTTTCGCGATCGTAATCCGACGTGGTTTCTTCGATCTGACGCTTGATGAGCTGGATACGACCCTGGATGTCCTTGGTCTTGCCAGCGCCTTCGACGATGATCGTGTTTTCCTTGTCAACCGTGATGCGCTTGGCTTGGCCAAGGTCTTCGAGGCCCACGTTTTCCAACTTGATGCCGAGGTCATCAGAGATGACACGGCCACCGGTCAATACCGCGATGTCTTCCATCATGGCTTTGCGACGATCGCCAAAGCCCGGGGCTTTAACCGCACATGCATTCAGGGTACCGCGGATACGGTTTACAACCAAGGTCGCGAGGGCTTCGCCTTCGACGTCTTCGGAAATGATCATCAGCGGGCGACCGCCTTTGGCCACATTCTGAAGCAAGGGCAGCAGGTCCTGCAGATTGCTGATCTTCTTTTCGAAGAGCAGGATGTAAGGCTCTTCCAGGTTGCAGGACATGGTCTCAGCATCGTTCACGAAGTACGGAGAGAGGTAGCCCTTGTCGAACTGCATCCCTTCAACCACATCCAACGAGGTGTCGATGGACTTGGCTTCTTCAACCGTGATCGTTCCGTCTTTGCCGACTTTTTCCATGGCATCCGCGATGATGTCGCCGATGGTGGCGTCACCGTTTGCAGAGATCGTAGCGACCTGAGCGATTTCCGTGTGGTCTTTGACCTTCTTGGCCTGCTTGGCCAGGTTGCCGATGATGTAGGTCACGGCCTGGTCGATACCACGCTTGAGTACCATCGGATTGCAACCAGCGGTTACGCTCTTCAAGCCTTCGCGATAGATCGATTCTGCCAGTACCGTAGCCGTCGTAGTTCCGTCACCGGCGATATCGCTGGTCTTGCTGGAAACTTCGCGGACCATCTGGGCACCCATGTTTTCAAACGGGTCCTGAAGTTCCACTTCCTTTGCAACGGTTACACCGTCCTTGGTTACTGTCGGCGAGCCGAACTTCTTGTCCAGAGCGACGTTACGTCCGCCTGGTCCGAGCGTCGTTTTCACGGCTCGGCTTAACTTTTCGACGCCGGAAAGAATCTTATTCCGGGCATCGGCTTCAAATATGAGTTGTTTAGCCATTTATTTATATACTCCTGATAGTTATTAAAGGACGGTTCAGCCAATGATTCCGAGCAAGTCGGACTCACGAAGGATCTGGTAATCTTTACCGTCGAGTTTCAGTTCCGTGCCGCCGTATTTCGGCATAAGCACGATGTCATTCTTTTTGACGGTAAAGGTAATGTCGTTACCGTCATGATCTTTACCACCCGATCCCAGCGCGACAACTTTGCCCTGCTGCGATTTCTCTTGAGCGGAGTCCGGCAGAATAATTCCGCCCTTTTCCGTCTCTTTATCTTCCAACGGATGGACCAGTACGCGATCTCCGAGAGGTTTGAATTTCATATGTGATTACTCCTGTTTGGTTTTGGGTTCTTCTAACACGTATGGATTGAACGGCTCTCCATCGGCTGGCCCTCAATTGGGAATCCGAAGTCCATGCCGATTCGGGTCAACAATTACTTATCGTCGTCCACCATTTCGAAATCTGCATCAATCACGTCTTCATCCGAGTCGTCGCCACCTTCTTCAGGGGCATCACCCGACGCATCCGAGCCAGCGCCCTCGGCGTTTTCCGCCTGGGCATACACTTCAGCTCCAGCGGATTGTAGCGCTTCACCGAGGGCTTCCGTCGCCTTTTCGATGACGTCCATATCGGAGCCTTCCAGTGCTTCTTTCACACTGGCACACGCAGCCTCGACCTTGGACTTCGCTTCGTCGGAGATCTTTTCTTCGTGCTCCTTGAGCAACTTCTCCGCCTGGAAGACCGAGTTATCCGCGACGTTTCGTGTTTCCACTTCGCCCCGACGCGCTTCATCTTCGGCCGCGTGCTCTTCGGCTTCTTTAATCTTCTGCTGGATCTCTTCTTCGCTCAAGCCACCCGAGGCCTTAATGGTCACGTGGTTGACTTTACCCGTACCGAGATCTTTGGCGGTTACGTTGAGAATTCCGTTCGCGTCCATATCAAAGGACACTTCGATCTGGGGCACGCCGCGCGGTGCAGGCGGAATGCCGTCCATCGCGAAGAAACCGATCCGCTTGTTGTCCTGAGCCATCTTACGCTCCCCCTGGAAAACCTGGATGTCGACCTGAGGCTGGTTATCCGCGGCGGTACTGAAGACCTGACTTTTCTTGGTCGGAATCGTCGTATTGCGCTCGATCAAGCCGGTCATGATCCCACCCATGGTTTCAATACCAAGGGTCAGTGGCGTTACGTCAAGCAGCAGCACGTCTTTGACATCGCCCTTGAGTACACCACCCTGGATGGACGCGCCGATCGCGACGACTTCATCTGGATTTACACCTTTGTGCGGATCTTTGCCGAACAACTTCTTCACGGCTTCCTGCACTTTGGGCATGCGCGTCGAACCACCCACGAGGACAATTTCGTCCACATCACCGGACGTGACGCCCGCATCCTTCATGCAGGCTTTCACCGGGCCGAGCGAACGCTCAACCAGACCGTCTACGAGCTGCTCAAGTTTGGCGCGGCTCAAGGTCTTCTGAAGGTGGACCGGGCCGGACTCATTCATCGAAATATACGGGAGGTTCACCTCGTAGGTCTGCGAGCTGGAAAGTTCGATCTTGGCTTTCTCCGCCTCTTCCTTCAGACGCTGCAAGGCGTCCGGCTTGAGATCAATGCCTTTCAAGTCTTCCCGCATCCAGTCGATGATGATGTGGTCGAAGTTGTCGCCACCGAGATGCGTGTCACCATTGGTCGCCTTCACCTCGAAAACACCATCGCCAATTTCAAGCACGGAGATGTCGAAGGTTCCGCCACCCAGGTCGTATACGGCAATTTTTTCTTCAGACTTCTTATCCAGGCCGTAGGCCAGCGATGCCGCAGTGGGCTCGTTGATGATTCGTAAAACTTCCAGACCGGCAATCGCACCTGCATCTTTTGTAGCCTGACGCTGCGTGTCGTTAAAGTAGGCCGGCACCGTGACCACGGCCTGGGTAATCGTCTCACCCAGATACGCTTCGGCATCCGCCTTCAGCTTGCTCAAAATCATCGCAGAAATTTCCGGCGGCGAATACATCTTCCCACCCATTTCAATTTCCGCATCGCCGTTGGATCCGGCTTTTACTTTGTACGGTACGTTGGAGAGCTCATCCTTGAGCTCTTTGTACTTTCGGCCCATGTAACGCTTAACCGAGAAAATGGTGTTCTCAGGATTGGTGACGGCCTGTCGTTTTGCAGACTGACCCACCAGGCGTTCGCCGTCCTTCATCGCAACAACGGATGGCGTCGTACGCGCCCCTTCCGCGTTCGGTACCACAACGGGTTCCCCACCTTCCATGATGGCCATGCAGGAGTTCGTTGTTCCTAAATCTATTCCCAAAACTTTTGACATGCTTCGTCCTCACTCACAGTTTGATTGAAATAATTGACTACTGTCAGACACACTCCCTATAGCAGTACATATGCCAAGAGGTTTTATCGCCCACGAAAACATACATGCAAAGTGCTTACTACAAACACTTTGCAGAATAAATATTATTAATTACGCCAAGTGTTCGAGACCATATTAGCGCCAATATGACGCATGCAAGTGTGACACGCGCGGAAAACGAGTAATTATGTCACACAACCCAAACCAAAATTTACCTTTCCACCCACCACCGGGAAATGGGATAGGCTGTCAAAAAGAACTAAACACAACCCTTGAGGAATTAACGCTGTGCCAGCTAAAATACTGATTGTAGACGACGAAGAGAGCCTCACCAAGCTGCTCAAGCTATCTGTGGAAGGGGAAGGCGACTTTGAGGTTCGGGTTGAGACCGACCCCCTTTTGGCTCTCCAGGCTGCCTTGGACTTTCAACCGGACCTGATCGTGCTGGACATCACGATGCCGAGAAAAAATGGCGTCACCCTGGCTGAAGACATGCGCGAGGAGGAGTCCCTGAAAGACACCCCCCTGATCTTCCTCTCGGCTTCGGTCAGCAACACCGCAAGTGGCTTCTGGCTTAACACCGACGAGCGCATGTATAAAAAGCTGGAAAACAAGGTGCTCCGCGAGGCCGTTTTTCTCGAAAAACCAGTGACCACGGAAGAGCTCGTTGAGGCGATCGACAAACTGCTCAATGCCGGTCCAACCGCCTGACCCAATCCGGATCGTTTATTTAAAGATGATGTCGCAGTCGGGCATCGCGGCCCGCAGCTTGTCCACATCACTGTTCAACAACTCGATTTCATTCACCCAGATCCGACGCAAATTCGGATTTGACGCCAGCTTCTCCAGCCCGGACAGCGAGACGGTGGCCCCGTGCAGGTTTAACTGCACAAGACTCGCCGAGCCCTGGAACGCGGCCAGTTCAGAATCCCCCAGATTAGTGTAAGCCGCATTCAGCATTTTCAGGCCTTCCAGTCCGGCAAGCCCAGCCCAGGTTTCCGCACTTAATTGAGCACCAACAACATTCAACTGCTCGACCTTCCCTGCATATGCCGTAAGTGCCTTAAGTAAATCATGGGCGTCGGGATCTTTCCGATGCTCGGCGTTCAGATGAACGGATACCGCTCCCGACTCGAGCTCCGTGACAAAAATACCCCCCTCCTGCTCAACCAGCGCCGGCTGAGAGCGATAGACCAGTGGACCCGGAACAAGTGCTGGCGCGGGGCCCGCACTCGGCGGTGCACCAACCTTTTCCGGCGTCGGCGTGACGTCTGAAGAAGCAGGTGGCGCTTCAACCGCCTCGGCCTGCTCGACCGAAGCGCCCTCCTGCCACGGAGCGCCGGCATCAATCCAGTGGATGATCTCGAGGATCTCGGCTTCCGTCAGGGCCGCCTTCCCCTCGGGTGGCATGACATCCGGATCATCCGACTGTAAGGTGATCAAACGCACCAGGTAGCTCCCCATGGAATTGCCCTCCACAATGGGCTCTTCACCCGAATCCCCCGTGGTAAATGAGAATTCACGCGTATCGAGGCGATATCCCCCCTTCTGCTTGTCGGCGCCGTGGCAACTCACACATTTTTCGGAAAATATTTGCATCACACCGCTTGCGTCGAGCACCGTCTGGACTGGCCCATCGCCACCATCCGATTCCACCTTGCCGCCCAACCAGGCAGGCTGGTATTTCGTGAGGAAGGTCGCGCCATGGGTCAATCCACCGCCGCTATGCCCCGCCAGGGCCATCACGCCCACACTGCTGATCAACAGGACGACGTAGACAAACATCGCGGCACGCTTCTCGGAAGCATAGTAGATCAAGCGGAAAAAGGCCGCAGCAGAGATCAGGCCCGCCAGAATCAACCCCTCCTGGCGGTGGTCATCCAGCAGCTCACCTGAATACCCCCCGGTTTTCGCAAGCAGCAGCCCCGTACACGCTGCAACTGCTACCGTGATCACGGTAAAAGCAAGGACGATCATTTTACCCGCAAGCAGGCTCCGCCTACGCATAAAGACGGTCAGCAGCTCCATCAGAAATAACACGCTGATCGTCCCAATGGGTAAATGCAGGGTTACCGGGTGAAAGCAGGCGATAAACTTTATCAAGTCGACGGAGACATCCGACACCCGCACAAACACGAATGTCGTGATCACGACGGCGACGGCCAGGATCCAGCCCAGTAGACAGAACCCGAACAGGGCTTTTGAATAACTACGTTCACTACTCATACTGCGTGCTCCAGAAAAGTGCTCTACATGCGGAAAAGGTAACGCCGGTCAACCGGACAAAAGGAATAAGGCACGCTACTGCTATGAAATCAACGGAACATTTACGCCTCTTTAACACAGAAACCCTACAGCGCACCCCTTCCGATCTGCCCGGGATACCCCGACCCCACCACCAGCTTCCGACGCGAAACAACACTTGTATGCAAGCGCATGGAGGGCTAAAAAACATGGATGAAAACCTCACACCTCCTCGCCTTGCTCACCTGCACACTTCCGCTGGCGGCTGATGAAGCCCCGCTGGCCGAAGGCCACTCCGTTCACGGCGAAGCCTTCAACGAAGGCCCCCGCCAGGCGGCCTACCTGATGAAAGGTCTGGCACCAACCCCCTTCGCCATTACGACCACAAACGAACAAGCACAGGCCTTCTTTAATCAGGGCATCTCCCAGCTGCACGGCTTCTGGTACTTTGAAGCGGAACGCTCTTTCCGCCAGGTTCTGGCCCTCGACCCGACCTGCCCCATGGCGTATTGGGGCATGAGTATGGCCAACGTCGAAAACGCCGAGCGCGCCGCCAAGTTGATCCTACAGACGAAGGAGATCAAAACCGAGATCACTGAACGGGAGAAACAATGGATTGTCTGCCTGACCGAGTATTACCAGGACCTCAAAAAGGATGGCAAGCAACGCCGCAAGGAGCTGATTAAAAATCTCGAACAACTTGTGCACGAAAATCCGGAGGACCTGGAAGCCAAAGCCTTTCTCGTATACCAGATCTGGACCAACCAAGGACGCGGCGGCATCGAAGTCGGAAGCACGGAAGCCGTGGATGCGCTCATTCAGCAGGTGCTCGATCAGCAAGCCATGCATCCCATCCATCATTACAAAATCCATCTCTGGGACGGAAAAAAGACGGAGCGCGCGCTGCCCTCCGCCGCACGTTGCGGCCAGGCCAGTCCCGGCATTGCCCACATGTGGCACATGCCCGGACACATCTATTCCAAGCTGCATCGCTACCCCGATGCGGCCTGGCAACAGGAAGCATCGAGCCGCGTGGATCACGCTCAGATGATGCGCGACCGGGTCATGCCACATCAGATCCACAACTACGCGCACAACAACGAATGGCTCGCCCGAAATCTGACCTACTTCGGTCGGGTCCACGACGCCATCGATCTGGCGAAGAATCTGATCGAGCTCCCCCGCAAGCCCCGATTTAATACCGACGGCACCTGGAGCCCGCAGGGAAGCAGCATCAACCTCGGCACCCGCCGACTCGCCCAGGACCTCGTTGCCTTTGAGTGCTGGGAAGAGATTCTCAGCCTGGAATCTCACGGCTATTTCGACCCGCTGGGTAAAGATGAAGCCAAAGGTCAACGACACTACCTCCTCGGCCTTGCCGCATTTGAAACCCGTCAATTCACCGAAGGACAGGCCCACATTCGAGGCTTAAAAGGTCTGAAAAAGGTGCTGCAGAAAAAGCGGGTCGACCAGGTCGACGCGGCCGAAGCGCAGGCCCGCAAAGAGAAGAAAAAGAACGATGAGATCGACCAGGTGATCAAGCAGACCCTGGCCACCGCTCGTAAGCCGATCGATCAGGTCGACAACCGGATTGCCGAGCTCGAGTTGGTGCGCGACCTGCAGGACGAGACCCGGGATGATCTCGCGGCACGCGTCAAAGACCTCAAGGACATCAGCAAAACCCGACGCGCCCAACTGGCCTTTTGCGTGGGCGATTACGACGAAGCTGAAAAGCTTGCCGCCGATGCAGCGAAGGCCAAAAACCAGGTCGGCCCCCTCGCCAACTACGTCGACATCCTCTACCGACTGGGCAAGCGAAACGAAGCCATCGAGCAAATGGAGGCCCTCCGCAAGCAATCCAGCTTCATCGACCTCGACCTGCCGGTCATGGATCGTCTCGCGTACCTCGTGCGCGAGCTCGGCTGGCCCAAAGACTGGCGGATGCCTTTCGTCCCCGCAGAGGACACCGGCGAACGCCCGGACATCGCATCGCTCGGCCCCTTTCGCTGGCATCCATCCCAGGCACCTGACTGGCAGATGCCCGATCCTGAAAATCAACCGGTCAAGCTCGCCGACTACCGCGGTAAGCCCCTCGTCCTGATCTTCTATCTCGGTTCCGGATGTCGTCATTGCATCGAACAACTCGACGCCTTTGCACCCATGGCCGAGGCCTACCGGGCGGCAGGGCTCCCCATCCTCGCCGTGAGTACCGAAGCTCCGGACGATCTCTACAAGACGGTGGAAAAACTCCAGGCGGATGAGATCCCCTTCCCCATCCTTTCCGATGCCTCCAAAAAATACTTCAAAGCGTATCGCGCGTACGATGACTTTGAAGACATGGCGCTGCACGGCACCTTTCTCATTGACGGCGACGGCCTCATCCGCTGGCAAGACATCAGCTTCCAGCCCTTTATGAAACCCGCCTTCCTGCTGGAAGAAGCCCAGCGCCTCCTCGCCATTCCGGTCGATGGAAAGGCCGTACTCGGCGCCCGCTAAACCGCGCCCCCCCGATCACTCCGTCCCGAAGCCCCGAGATCCAGAGGTTGGCGAGGAAAGCCACGCACCTCCTGCCTGGTGATAAAATTCATCCAGCCCGTGATAAAGGTTTCCCCGATAGACACGGCGAGGGAAATGCAGCCATCGGCCGCTATGGTCACTACGGACTCTCCGGCTCATCGTCCATTCTCACTACGCCGGCATTTGATCAAGCCACCTGCCTATCCGTCCCCTGATTCGCCTCGGCCATCAACAATCAGAACGTGATTGTGGGAACCGGAACCAGACAGCGGCGGACGATCAGACAAAGCTTCCGTGAGGGCTAGAGTCCGGCGCTAGAAACGCGAATGAACGCGGATAACTGCGGCCCAGATCAGGACTTAAGATCGTAACACATGATCCGCCCCTGCTCCCGCAGGTATAGTTTTCCATCGAAAACAACCGGGTGCGCCCATGACTTATCGGTTTGATACGCGGGCTTGAACGCCCCCTTGAGGTTATAGGCATCCGGCGTGGCTTCAATCAACGCGACCAGCCCATCTTCATACCGGAAGATCAGATGGCCATCGGCATAAAGTACGGCCGCGGATCCGCTACCCGGCCCCCGATTTTCTTTTCCGCCCCAGACGATATTACCGGTACGCCATTCGATGCAGGTGGGGAAACCGCTGTTATGCTTGTGGCCCATGTAAATGTGGTCGCCAATGTGGACCATGCCGCCGTGATGATTCTGCAGGGTGTTGCCATCCGCCCACCAGATCTCTTCAGCGTCGATACCCGAACCGCGTTTACTCAGCTTCAACAAGGCCGATCCGGTGCCATAGCCGCTGGAACAGAAGACATAGTCGTCGATTACGATCGGGGTGGCGATATTCGCGGTGCTATTTGCGATACGATTGTACCCCCAGAGGAAGCGGCCGTCGCTCGCGCGCACGCCAATGACGCCACGACCGGTAAAGCATACGTATTGCCGGATACCCCCCGCATTTGAGACCACGATACACCCATACCCTGCACCGTCTTTTCCATGGTCGCCTTCCGCATCGCCGTGACTCTTCCATTTGACGCGACCGGTGGCCTTGTCGAGCGCGACGAGCACGGCGTCCTCGCCACCGGGCTGGCAGATGACCACATCTCCATCCACGAGTGGGGATTCGGAAAAACCCCAACTCGACATCATACGTCCGCCCCACTCGCTGAAGCTGTGCTGCCAGGTGATCTTACCATCCTGGGCGCGGACCGCGGCGATCCCGCCGTCGGAGGTAACGACATAAAGCTGATCCCCGTCGATCGTCGGCGTGCAACGCGAGCCGTTGGAACCGTGATCAGGATCCTTGTCCGTCAGCTTGGTTTCCCAAAGGATTTCGCCATCGGAACGCGCGGCAGCAAAGACGGTCTGGCCGCTGCCCGAATTGCCCGTGGTGTAGATTCGATCACCTGCGATGGAGATGCTCGCATAGCTGCGGCCGAATCCTTCCGCCGCCCAGAGCAGCTTTGGGACGGGATCAAAACGCAGCGTCAAGCCCTGGTCTGGCGCGATACCATCGCAGTTCGGTCCGCGATAACGCGTCCAACCACTAGATACCGTTGCCGCAGCTCCCAGCCGGGCACCCGCCTGCGCGCGGATAAACGCCTGATCCGCCTCTATAAAATTGGCGATGGGTACGCGCCCTTCGCGACTATTTACCTTGAGCACGACCTTATCACCTTCAACCCGGACGAAGGATGCCTGCATGGTTTTTCCGTTTCGAGCCGTCCAGGTGCGTTCCTGGGCAAAGAGCAAGGATGCGGTGAACAGGATGGCAAGGATGAGGCGATGTGTGATCTGTTTCATAAGGACTCCATGGTTTTATTCTTTTCCGCCTGAGCGAGTGAAATCTTTCACCTGCGCTTCAGAAAACACAAACGCACGATACGATCAAAAGCGTTCCTGCACAGGAATGCTCTGAATCAACCCGTTTAACACACAAAAAACCGCATGAGAATCGACTCGTCGCTTCCGCGGGTCGAGTTCGATTTTCATGCGGTTTCCCGCGAGGCGAGTTGCCCCAAAACCTGGATCTATTCGATCAGGACGTTAGCCGGGACTCGTTTACCTCGACAATCGCATCCTGCAGCTGCTGGATCGTAATGGGTTTCTCGAGTATTTTCGTGATCGCTCCGTTTCGCTGGTCATCGGGGATGTCGGATGCAAAACCGGAGATAATAATGACAGAAGCCTCAGGCCGTATGCGCTTAATCTCGGTGAGCGTTTCCAGTCCATGCTGGCCGGGCATACGCAAATCGAGCATAATAATGTCTATTTGCTTATGCAAGGTAAGCAAATGAAGCGCTTCGAAGCCCGTTTCTGCCTGGTATACCTGACCGATTTCCTTGAGCGCGCGAACAGCAAGGCTGCGACTCATCGGGTCATCGTCAACGACCAGCACATTACACATGGTGTCGTTGGTAGATGCTCCCATATTTGGTGCGGATTCTCCGCCCATCAACTTCACATCTTCACGCGCCATCTCGATCAAGGTGTTCGGAACGAACATCCCGTTCTCTTCCATAAACTTGACCAGATCGCTTGGGCGAATCAGGTTGGTTCTACCCGGGGTTTGATACGCGCCTAACTTGCCTTGGCGAACCCACATGTAAACCGTGTTGCGCGACACACCGCACACTTTTGCTGCTTCCGGAACGGATAAAAATTTCGGTTCGGGGATATCAGATTTCATATGTTCCTGCCATATCCGTAAATTATAGTTAAAAAGCCTCAACCAATCCTAATACATGCATCTGATATCGCATCCCTGTTGAATGCCGTCAATCTCACACAAATGTCTTTTGAGTTTTCCTGAACAGAAGGCACCTAATCAGTCTTCGATATTAGGGAACAATCCTCAGGTTTTCGGGACGTATAGCAAGTCATTATTAGTACTTTGTGGTGAAAAAGCTAGAGATCCGGCCGGTTTCATCCCCCGCTACATGAAAGTAAACGGCAAAGGAGGAACGGCTCTCCGGCCTGAACCACTCAGGAAAACTTCCGCAATAGCATTCATTTAAACGTCGGGGACTGTATAGTTTCTGGGATGAGTTGTATGTATCGCTTAAGAACAATGTCCTATTCCCTGCAAATTGCTCTATTTTTTGCTCTGTGGGCCCCCAGCTTGAGCCAGGCCCAATTAACCGTGAACATTGCGGATGTAGCGGAGGCGACGCGATTGCTGGGGGATGCCCAGCCGAATGTGCGGGCCAGCGCAGCCGCCTGGTTGTACTACCATGATGGCGATGTGAAGCCCGCCCTCAACTTTCTTATCGAAACCCTCGATGACAAAACGAATGCTATCATTGAAGACCCGAAAACCGGAGAGACCATCCCGGCAACCGCGGGTAAATTTGCGCGCAAATGCCTTATTCGGATCGGCGAGCCAGCCGTAAACCCTTTAAGTGTGGCCCTCCTGAAGCAACGCCCCTCGGTGCGCTGGTGGGCAGCTCACATTCTGGGAGAAATCGGTAGTGTTGAGGCTGTCGACTTTCTGGTCAGCGCCCTGGAACAGGACTCGGACAAACTGGTTCGGATGGCGGCCAGCGATGCACTTGTAAAAGTGGGCGGAAAATCAATCCCACAACTGGTTTCACTACTCGACTCGGAAAGCCTGGATGGCCGCAAGAATGCGATCTGGATCTTAAGCGAAATCGGTGACGAGCGAACCATCGACAGCCTGCTCGACATTGCCATGAACGACAAGACGGTGAATGCTTCCCGCGCTATTGAAGCCCTGTTGAAGATGGGGGCCGAAATCGTCGAGCCCGTTTTAAAGATCGTCGATGATCCCGAAGTCGATGTGGAAAAGAAAAACCGGGCGATCCTGATCACCGCGCGACTCGAACATCCTCTCGCTCTTCAAGCCCTGCTTTACACCCTGTTGACACACGAAGATGACCAGGTCCGTTACAATTGCCTACGGGCCCTGGCCAGCCATGTGGACAAGCCGGAAATCACGGATGCGATCATCAATGTACTTTTTGATATCGATCCAAAATTCAGAGGCTCTGTCCCCTCCTTGATGAAGGGTATGAGTCCAGCTTCCGGCCGCATTATCGCCCGCTACATGGAAAACCCGAGCGAGCAATTGCAGAACTTCAGCCTGATCAGCCTGACGCAGCTGGGCGACGCCGCATCGACGCCGATCCTGGCTGAAATAGTCCGCAACGAGTCCATCGAATACAAGGCGCGCCAGAAAGCGGCGACCATCCTTGAAGCCCGCAACTTCAAAAATATCGAATACTCGGACAAACTGCAATGCTTCGTCCTCCTGGGCAACTGGCGCCTGCTCAGCGCGTTGGGCCCCGAATACAAACGTTTTTTTATTGGCCTGCTCGGCCACACGGAAGGAAGCGTGCGGGCGGGTGGCCTCAACATGCTGAGCAGCATCAACGATCCTGAATTCGTAAATTTTTATTTTGAGTTGATGCGCGACAAAGATCCCGGGGTACGGGAGGCCGCCCGCTTCGCCATGCTCCGCCTGGATCGAAATGCCTTTCCAGAGTTGTCCGCCCTGCTGGATGTCGAAATATCGCCCCGGGTGCTCACGATCTCTCAGGTGCTCGACCAGAAACTCTACCGACCGAAGACCGACATTGAGAAGGCGAGCTTCTACGCCAACAACAACTTCTGGACCCAGATGGAGTTTCTCGGTGAAGGTGGATTGGCCTACCTCCTTGAGGTCCTGCTCGACAACAAGGATCTTAAGAAGCGCTGCTGGGCGGCCTGGACGCTGGCACGCTTTTACGACAACGTTGACCTCGACACCCTCTCGCTGCGCGACCTCGATCGCACGCTTTATCTACTGCTCTATCTAGAGGATCGACGCCTTTCCAACACGACCTACATCACGCTGGGTGCGGAAGCCGATAAGGCCGCGATCTCATACCTCCTGGTTTCACTTCTGTCGGGCAAGGAAAGCTTGAACGCCCTGGCCGCAAAATCGTTGGGACGCGCAGGTCGCGTCAGCCCGGAGGCGCTGTACGCCATGGACATCTGCCTGAAAAGCCAGATGCCGGAAATCCAACAGAAAGCCCTGATGGCGCTGGAGGAAATGGGTGAAGCAGCATTCCCGCTGTTGGTTCGGTATATGCAGGACGAGCACGTCGGCACCCAGATTATCGACCTGCTGTCGAAGCTCAACTACAGCCCGGAAGCGACAGCCGAAAAAATAGATTACTACCTGGCGACCGGCGAATTTAACGAACTGGCCCGCATGGGGCGCGCCGGGATGCTGCCCCTGGTTGCTGCGGCAAGCAACGAGGACTTCCCCAACCGAGTCGACGCCATTCGCTCGCTCGGATCCGCCCCGGATGACACGGTGGTCGAACCGTTGATCCACTTGATGTTGTCAGCGGATCAGAGCATTCGCACGGCCGCACGTGAAGCGATTACACAATTAGGTGAAACCGCGATCCCCCAACTGAGGCGCTACTCCCGAGGGCATGGCATCCTCCTCACCCGTGCCGCAGCCATCGGTCTGGGGTTGGTGAATTACGAGCCGGAGACCGTCAACGACAAAGTCTGGTATGCGGCGGCGGCCAACGACTGGGACAAGCTCCTGGAGATGGGCGACGTCGCCAAACAGGAACTTAAACGCTCCCTGATCTCGCAGGATGATTACACCCGCGCCATCGCCACGGGCGCGCTCTCGGCCAGCCGCGAGTACATGATTTCCTCAGCACGCCGCGAACAGGCCCGCTTCCCGAAAAACATCGAAGCCGCCCTCACCAGCAAAAGTGCTGAAGTGCGCGGCATGGGGGCCTTCCTGGTGGCGATGCATGGGGAAGAAGCGGTCCATTTGATTCCCCGGCTGGTCAGCATGCTGGGAGACGATTCGATCATCCAGTGGTCGGATCTGCAGCTCGTGGAAATCGAGCGGATGAAAACGCCCGGGGCTCAGGCGGCGATTGCCCTCGCGCGCATGGGCGAAGCGGCCATACCGGCCGTGACCGAAGCGGTCAAGGTATCCAGTCCAGTCGCCAAGCAGAATGCGATGCTTGCACTGGCAGCCATCGCGGATCCCCGCCTCACCCAGGAACACATCAAGGCCTTGAAGAATCCGCAACGGTATATCCGTGGTCTGGCCGCCATGTCGCTGGGCACAACCCGCGCCGTCGAAGGAGCGGTCCCCCTGCTCGACACCGC
This sequence comes from Candidatus Omnitrophota bacterium, assembly GCA_047639095.1. Classification (GTDB taxonomy): domain Bacteria; phylum Verrucomicrobiota; class Kiritimatiellia; order SS1-B-03-39; family UBA6053; genus JAPYUI01. The sequence goes on from JBLIND010000009.1 coordinate 25,198, forward strand.
CCGGGATGACAACAGCCAGGTGAGACATGCGGCCACAAAGGCGATCGTGCAAATTGGTGAACGCGCCATCCTGCCGCTGATCGAAGAGATGAACCAGACGGCGGACATGGACCGGAAAGAACTCATCCTGCGCATGCTGGGCGAAATCGGATCGGACAGCGCAACCATCGACCTCGGCAGGATGCTGAAAAGCAAGGATATCAAGCTGCGCCGGGCAGCCTTGCGCAGCCTCGGAAAAGTGAAGTCGAAAACGGCTATCGACCTGCTGATCCTCGGTCTGGAAGACGAGTACTGGACCTTGCGGGAAAGCGCCGCCAGCCTGCTCGCCACCATCGGCTTTCCGGCGATCAATCAACTGATCGCAGCCATTCCCGAGCAGGAGAATGGCACCGGCCGCTACATCCAACGGGTCCTGGAAGAAATTACCGGCGAAAGCTTCGGACAGGACGCTGCCGCATGGAGCCGCTGGTGGAAAGTGCATTCCGCCACCCTGACCGCAGGGTGACTCTCCCTTGACAGTGACGAAAACCGACCTACCATAGGTGCCTGAGAGAGAAATAAATATGGCCATAACAATTACAGAACGCGCAAAAGAAGAATTGAAGCAGATGAACCTGAGCAATGGTAAGGTACTCCGCATGTCGGTGGTACCTGGCGGGTGCTCCGGCATGACCTATAAAGCGGACATCGATGACGACCGGCAGCCGGAGGACGAGGTGTTGTTCGAGGATCAGGAGATCACCATCGTGTCCAGAGAGGGCACCGACCTGTTTTTGGACGGACTTACGATCGACTTCTCCGACGACCTGATTCGCCGGGGCTTTCGATTCAGCAATCCCAACGCAAGCGGTTCCTGTGGATGTGGATCCAGCTTTTCCAGCTGATCATCTACGTCTCCACCTGCGAGAACTCCCCAAAAAAACGTATTTTCCCTGCCCCCACACCCTACCCCTTGAAACCTTATGGCAATTGAACCTGTAGACCTTACCGGCGGCAAGTCGGTGTATTGCTTTAACGAAGCTCAGCTGAAACACGCCTTTGACCTGCACGCGGCGGAGGACGAAACCGGTGAACAGATTCGGCAGGAAGTGCTGCGCATAGAGGCCGCCCTCACACGAAACCAACGGGCTTCCCTGGCTTTTGTCCTGATCGATCATCTGAACAAGACCTCCGAATCGGACTGATTCCTCCCCGACCGATACGCTGCGGATCTATCGCACCCCCCGGTGGCGCGGTCGCCGCCTCCTGAAAACCCTAAAAAGGGCAGTTTCCGCTCGCCCCGCTGAATAACCCGAACGTTTACGATCGTCAACCTGCGGTCCACATGGAGCACCCCACAGATCTGACCCATGCATCGGATCTATAAACCGCCTTTTAATCAATTTATTCCCGTGTATTCTCCCGAAAAATGGTCAGCTGCTTGTTGTCCTGACCGCGAGTATGCACATGAATGAAAGTAGGTAAGTATGCCACGCGGAACAGTAAAATGGTTTAATAGCGAAAAGGGCTATGGCTTCATCGAACAAGAGACCGGTGATGATCTGTTTGTCCATCACTCCGAAGTTCGTGGAGGTGATCTTCAAGAAGGAGAGCCCGTCAATTATGAAATCGGTGAAGGCCGCAAGGGGCCTTGCGCGACAGACGTCACGGGGGGCTGAGCTTCATCTTCAATAAACGTGCGTACCGGCATCGGACTTTTCGACGCCGGTTTTTTTTGTGCCTGCGATCGGCGTACCACCCGAATCTTTCGGGTCACCGGGGCCTGAGCAGCGCCTCTAACAAGCTGATTCCCCCCGAAGGATTTGGGCGGTACGTTTGAATCCCGAAAGATTCGGGTGGTACTTCAGGATCAACTGTTCTTTTTATTGATCCGAATCTGGACCGGACGCTTCGGCTTGGACTTCAGCATGATGGTCTTCGGCTTATTCGCATCAACCGGAGGTGAGGCGTCTTCAGGCTCATCAAATTCAAGTGCCGGTTCAGCGGCGGGTTCAGCGGCGGGTTCAGCGGCGGGTTCAGCGGCGGGTTCAGCTGCGGGTTCAGCTGCGGGTTCAGCTGCGCGTTCAGCTGCGGGAGCTGATTCAGCCACAGCCTCGTCTGGAGCAGCCGGGGCTTCGGCATCTGCACTATCATCCGCATCGCTGGTGAAGGATACCGGCTTCTTACGAATGACCGTTTTCACCTTTTTACGCACAACCGTCTGCATGGCCGCAACATCCTCGGGAATGGTTGGTGGCTGCTGAGCCTTCTCCGCTTCCTCAACATCCTCGACGATTTCGCGAAGCATAGTCTTAAAGCCTTTGCCCTCGCCCATGCTGTCTTCGACCGACTTCATAATGGTCGTGGTACCGGGCTTCTGCTCGTCTTCCACCTCAATAACAAAGGTCCCAATTCGGATCTTATCCCCGGGACGGATCTTTCCCATTTCTACCTTGTCGGTATTTACATAGGTACCGTTCTTGGACTTGAGATCCTTGATGTAATATTCACCATCCCAGAGTCGTACGCCGCAATGTGTACGAGAAGCCCGTTCGTCCAACACGGGGACATCGGCATCGGAGCTGCGTCCAATGGTGATCGGGGTGTCGCCGAGGGTCAACTCAGCCATGGTTCCATCAGGTTTGGGGTATTTCAGGCGCATGATATATCTTCCGAAGAAATTATAGTTGGGAGGATGATTTATGACAAGGGGCTTATACTTTGCCAAGGCTAATCAGGTCGCTAAAGTAAGCGATCGTTTCCCTCAAACCGGCTTCCAGGCCCATTTGGGGCTCCCACCCGAGAATTTCACGGGCCCGGGTGATATCAGGCTGCCTGATTTTGGGGTCATCCTCCGGAAGCTCCTTGAACGCGATTTCCGAGGAACTCCCACACAAGTCCCGTATTTTCTCAGCAAATTGAAGCACCGTCATCTCAAGCGGATTGCCAATATTCACCGGTCCATCGCAGGAGCTGTCCATCAGGAGCTGCAGCCCGCGGACCAGATCGGTGACATAACAGAAGCTCCGGGTCTGCGAGCCATCTCCGAAAACAGTCATCGGCTCATTTTTAAGGGACTGGCAGCAAAAAGCGGGGACGACCCGGCCGTCATTGGGCCGCATACGTGGGCCGTACGTGTTAAAAATCCGGACGATGCGGGTCTCAACCTGGTAAGAGCGGCGATATTGTACCGTGAGGGCCTCGCTGAAGCGTTTGGCTTCGTCGTAAACGCTGCGCGGACCAATCGGATTTACATTGCCCCAGTAGGACTCCTCCTGCGGATGGATTTGCGGATCCCCATAGACCTCACTCGTACTCGCCATAAGAAAGCGGGCCTTTTTCTCCCGGGCCAACTCCAGCATGTTTCGCGTACCGCAGGAACCCACTCGCAAGGTTTCGAGCGGCAACGCGAGGTAGTCCGCCGGACTCGCGGGAGAGGCCATGTTGTACAAAACATCCACCGCATCTGGAAACGATAAGGGCTCAACAATGTCGTGTTCGAGCAGCTCGACATCGGAGTTGCCGGAAAGATGATCGAGGTTCTTGGCCGAGCCCGTCGCCAGGTTATCAACCACGAATACACGATATTCGTCCGCGAGCAGGCGATCAACCAGATGGGAGCCGACAAATCCGGCTCCGCCTGTTACTAAAGCTGTTTTTTTTGTACTCAAGAGATCTTCCCGATAGTATTCGCACCCAATTTCGGGGCTATAGGCTAGTACGAAGCGCGGGCGGGTACGAGTTAAAACGCATCGGCGTCAAGCCCGAACACACCCGCGAACAGGCGGATCACGGAGTTTCTATCAACCTTCGGAGGCCGGAGTCGGCAAGACCGCAAAGGCTTCCGGATCGATAATCAGCTTGGGATACAGGGCCTCGAGGAAGTCGCGGATCTGGGCGTGATACTCAATACCTTCTTTTTCACGCAGGCCGGATACGGAGATATAGGCCCATTGGTGTGCGACATTTCGCACGATCCGATCGTACCCCATCCAGAACATCCGTGCACCATGACGGGCGGTTTCCCGGTCCTTGCCAACAAACCAGTAGGCATAATACTGGTAGGCGATATTCTGACCCGGCGGCAAATCGGGAATCACGCGCTCAAGCTCGAGGATCTTAACCTGGAGGGGCTTTCGACCTTCCAGCGGGACATCGATGAACAACTCGCGTTTGACATCATTCGCCTGCCCCCGCAGGCAGACCTCGGGACGGTGAATGCTCGCACGGTCTTTACCACTCAAGACGATCGAGGCGTGAACCTGTTCATGCGTCACCTGATTCACAAAGCGCATCTTAACCAGGGTTGTGTCCTTGGGCATCTGCAGGAATTCACCCAGTGACCGGTCGTGGAGCTCTTTGCCACAATTATTACAGATGCCTTCGCTCAGGACTTCGTTACCGGAATAGTTCCGCCCGCAGTTGCGGCTGTGACAGAAAAAAATCTCCTCCCCCTGCCAATCGCCCAGCGCGGGCGGCAGCTTGGAGAAGACGCCGGCTTCGTCACTGATCGACACATCGACGGTAAAGATCAGCAATAAGGTCGAAACGGAGAAAATAGTAATGACGTTGATTACAGGTCTGAGAGACTTTGTTTCCATTTTTTCACCATCTCATGAAAATTTACACTCAACAAGGCCCCAAGGCCTACCATCATGCCAATCGCAATCGAAAACACCAGATACCCTGAATAATCGTGATAGAGACCACTGGCAATTTCCTGCCCAAAGGCCTGTGCGACAATGGCGATCGTCGTAATCCGAAAGATATTCCCCACGATGGCGAGGGGTATCGAACTGAAGAACAGGAGGAATTTTTTGATCACCCCTTTTTGCGTGAAGTAGGCGTAGACCGCCGTAAGCGCGGTCATCGCCAGCAGGGAGCGAAGTCCGCTGCAGGGATCTTCGACCCCGAAACGAAATCCACCACCGGCCGTGGACTCAATCTGAGTACCATCGCAAGTGGTCTTGATGCCAAGGCCATTCAAGATCCCGGTCGACATGTTGGCCGCCAGCAGGCGCAAGGCGAAGGTCTTGCGGTCAAGAAAGTTGAACGGAATGGAAAAGATCAGGAAGGCGCAGGGAAACATGATCCGCTTGGCGACCTGCCAGCCGTAAAAGTAAAAGGGTAAGCCCCAGATCAGGAAGATGAACGCAGCGAGCGAGAGGCGGGTCTGCTGCGACTTCGCTCCGATGTAATGCATGAGGCAGGCCAGGATAATCACCGCCAGCCCCACCTTACTGCTTCGCTTTTCGGCGCGAATGAGCTCATTGCGATTCAGCCAGACGATGAAGGCGGATACGGGGAAAATCAGCCAGCCATGTGAGTAGTTACCATTCCCCATGGAAATCGAGGAATCGCTCCAACGGCTGATCATCCAGAGAATCGCGGAGCGCCCCTTCGCATCGGAGTCTGTCGTGTTCCCCACAAAGTGAAACATCACGAACATAAGCGCAAAGGCGCCTGTGAACAGACCGATGCGAAAGATATCGTCTTTGCTCAGGGCAGCCAGGCGGTAGCGCTCGCTCCAGATGGTCGAATCAGCGTTTTTAAAGAAATCCATAAATGAGTGTTCGTCCTACGTGTATATCGATACCGGAGGCTTGGGGCTTTGTCAAATGTGGCCCAACCATAGGCCGTCCCTATAGCCTCTGTTTTAGCCTACAACACAAAGCGAATCGTGGCGGGCAGCGCGTCGATTAAATCAGTCGCTTTCAAGCCTAGATGCCCCGTACGCGCCGCGACCAGGTCGCCGGTCTTCCCGTGCAGATACACCGCTACGGCCGTCGCATCGCAGGCATCCAGCCCCTGTGCGAGCAAGCCGGCAATCATCCCGGCCAGCACGTCTCCGGTGCCGCCCGTGGCCATGCCCGGGTTCCCCGTAAGGTTAATCATCCGTCTGCGTGTACCGTCGGAAACAATCGTCCCGGCACCTTTCAACGCGACGATGGATCCCGTCATGTCTGCGGTGTTGGCCACGACTTCGTTTCGATCCATCAGGACCGTTTCCAAATCGACGCCGAGCAGACGAGCCAACTCACCGGGATGAGGCGTCAGGACCGTCTGACTGCCGCCACTGTCCACCCAGTGTGGGCGCCCCTCAAACACATTGAGGGCATCAGCATCCAACACCACGGGAACATCCGTTGAACGCAGCAAGCCGCGCACGAGCTTCTGCATCTCCGCATGTGCACCCAGGCCGGGACCGATCAGGATGGCCTGATAGCTACTGAATTCATTTTTAAGCTCATCGATCAGATCGGCCTTCAGGGTGCCCTCTTCGGATTCAGGATAGGCATGCACCATCGCTTCCGGACAATTGGCGGCCACCGCGGAAGCGACGGAAACCGGGGTGTACACGGTCACCAGACCGGCCCCCGACACCACGGCAGCTTGCGCAGCCATACTGATCGCGCCGGTCAGGCCTCGAGATCCTCCGATCAACAACGCCCGGCCATAGGTCCCCTTGTGCGTCTCCCGCGGACGGGGCGGCAGCACCTCGCGCACAAAGCCTTCATGAATCAAGGTTGCGACGGCATCGGTCTTTACATGGTCAATCAACTTTGCAGGTATCCCGATATCCACGGCTTCGATGGAGCCGGTGAAATCCCAGCTCTCCGGATTCAGAAATCCAATTTTCGGCAGTCCCAGCGTGATGGTCCAGTCCGCACGAATGCAGGGCTCGTAGGCTTCGCCGGAATCAGCATTTAAACCCGAAGGCACATCGATGGACACGATCAAGGCTTCACGACTCCGACTGCGCAAGCAGTTCACCGCCGCGCCGATCACCCCATGCGGTGGGCCCGAAGTCCCGGTGCCCAGCAAACCGTCAATAATGATATCTGCAAGCGGCAGGTCGAGCGCATCGGTCGACCAATCCGTTTCATTCGGCTTCGCTCGCCAGGAAACCCCTTCGGCCTTCATCAAGTCAAAATGGGGCCGCGCTTCGCCCTTTACATCAATCTCTGCCAGCCACAGCTCGGTCTGAATGCCCGCCTGATGCAGCAAGCGCGCAACCACAAAGGCATCTCCCCCGTTGTTCCCCTTGCCCGCCGCCAGCCAGACCCGGGGCTGGGTCTTCCCGCTCGCATGGATGATCTGGAGGACTTGCCGGGCGATCCCCCGGCCCGCACGCATCATCAATACTTCACCCGAAATTTTGTACTCGTGAATGGTCTTCCGATCCAACTCACGCATCTGCTCTGACGTTACGAATTTCATGTGTAGCCCTCCATGGCCGAAAGCATTTCTTTTACCGCATCAGACATCCCCACCATGACGGCGCGCGACACGATACTGTGCCCGATGTTCAAGGTATCCATATGCGGAACCTGCATTAACTCGACAATGTTACCCAAATTGATGCCGTGCCCGGCATTGACCTGCAAGCCGGCAGCATGCGCCAGCTCGGCCCCGCGAATCAGCCGGTGCAACTCAGCCTCGCGCTCGGCACCGACTGCTTCACAATAGGTCCCGGTATGAAACTCAACGACGCCCGCGCCAACCGCGAGGGATGCCGCGATCTGGGCTTCATCCGGCGCAATGAACAAACTGACCAACACCCCGGCACCCTTTAACCGACGCACGGTCTCGCCAACAGCGGCCTGAGCACCGACGACATCCAGCCCGCCTTCGGTCGTGCGTTCTTCCCGGCGCTCGGGCACCAGGCAGACCTCTTCCGGGGAAACCTTTAAGGCAATCTCAACAATCTCCAGAACATCCGCCATCTCGAGGTTCAACGGAATCGCCGGATCCGCAGCCACTGCATACACATCGGCATCCTGGATGTGCCGGCGATCTTCCCGGAGATGAAGCGTGATGCTGGTCGCACCCGCCGCCATGCAGAGCTGGGCCGCTTCATAAGGGCTTGGATACTCGGTTCCGCGCGCCTGCCGAACCGTCGCGACGTGATCGACATTGACGCCAAGTTTAAGTGATTGATTCATCGAATTCCTTAAAACGCATCTTCCGTAACCGGCTCATCCGGATCAGCCACGCGCGACGAACGCAACTGTGGATCATACTTCATACATTTACTTCGCCCCCGATACTTAGCCGCACGCATGGCGATCAAGGATCGGTCGAAAAGCGTTTTTGCCACACCGCCATGATCGGGGAACCCGGCTACGCCGATGCAAACCGTAAAGCGCAGTTTGTTGCCGCCGAAATTCACGACCGAGCCCTTAATAACGTCACACAGGCGACGGGCCGCCATCATGGCCGCATCGGGCTCGGCGTTCATACCGATAACAAATTCTTCACCACCAACGCGACCGAGCAGGTCTTCCTGCCGCACGTTATGATCCAGGATCTCGCCCAGCTTGCTCAGAATGGCGTCTCCGGCGTCCTCGCCATAGTGGTCGTTATACTGCGCCAACGAATCGATGTCCAGGTACAGCAAGGTGACCGGTTCCTCGTCCTTGCGGTATCGAGCGACATACTTCTGCATGGCACCGCCCATACGCTCGGACTTCAACAGTCCCGTAAGTGGATCGATTTTTTTGGAGAAGGCGTCATCTTCTTCATCGTCGTCTTCGTCTTCGTCGGCCTCATCAGCATCGACCGCTGCATCCTGATTCTTTTTCTGAGCGCTCCGCTTTTTACTCAATAGGCCAAGCAGCCCGCCGACCGGTGCAGCATCGTTTTCGTCTTCCTCCTCATCTTCGTCCGCTTCGGCCTCTTCCGCGGTCGATGGCGCGGGCTCTTCCACAGGTACCGGTGCTTCCACCGGCTCCACCTCGGCGGCTTCCAGCGCTTCGGCCTCTTCCGCAAATTCATCCAGCGCCGGGGCGATCACCCAGGGCAAATCAACTTCATCCAGCGAGCGTTGCAAGGCGCCCTCTGCAGCCTTCATCATTTGATGCACCGTTTCGCCATTCTCCGGGCAGGTGGACACCCCCATGCGAACGCGGAGCTTCTTCAACACCCCCGTGCGCGTACGGAAGGATTCCAATTCCGAGGAGCGATGCAGGCGGGCAAGAAACTGCTCGATCACATCCCGGCCCACACTGGCGACCAGGCCGATGCGGTCGCGCTCATAAAGCAGGGCGGAATCGCTTGCTCGAAGCTCTCCCTTCAGCTCGCCGAGAATATATTCCATCATTTCATCGACGGTTTCGTCTCCGAACTCGCGCTGAAGGGCGTCGATGCCGTCCAGGGAAAAGATAATCGTACTGAAGGGTGCAGGCTCGCGATGCATCGAGCCCAGGTACCGGGCAATTCGAATGCGAAACGCTTCGCCCGTCTTCATGCTGGAGGCATCGTCGGAGTGCGCCTCAAGGGACATGCGCTGATAACGCAGGTGACTGACCAGCAATACGGCGACCACAAAGCAAACGATTGCCACGGCACCCGTCTGCCAGACGACCGAAAATACATCCACGGCGAGTATCGGCATCCAAGGCGTCATGCGTCACGAACCCGCTCGCCGGTCACCGCATCAAAAAACCGGGCTTTCTCCATGTCGAACACAATATCCATCACCTGTCCCACCGCGGCCGTGGAGGCGGCGGGCATGCGGGCGACGAAGGCATGCAGGCCACTGTTCAAATACACCATCACTTCTGCGCCCATCTGCTCGACGACTTCCACGTTGGCCGATGAGGTGCGCACCTGCCCGGCTTCCATCGAACGAATATCCTCCGGGCGCACGCCCAACACCACCTCTTTGCCATCCAGGGGGGCGAGCAGGCTTTCTGCAGCAGGCGGAATCGGGGCGTCGAAACGCCCCTCCTCGAAGAACAGGCCGGACAGCTTGCGCACCACCCGACCGCGAAAGAAATTCATGGGCGGGCTGCCGATAAACCCCGCCACAAACTGATTGGCCGGATCGTTGTACAAGGTTAGTGGCGGCGCGACCTGTTGGATGACGCCATCTTTCATCACGACAATCCGATCCCCCATGGTCATGGCCTCTACCTGGTCATGGGTGACGTAGATCATGGTGGATTCCAAGCGATGATGCAGCCGACTGATCTCCGTGCGCATCTGCACCCGCAACTTGGCGTCCAGATTCGAGAGCGGCTCGTCAAACAGGAAGGCTTTGGGTTTGCGCACAATCGCACGTCCGACGGCGACGCGCTGACGCTGGCCACCGGAAAGGGCTTTCGGCTTGCGGTGGAGCAGCTCCTGAATCCCCAGGATCTCCGCCGCGTCGTTCACGCGCGTTTCGATTTCGGCCTTGGGGAAACCCCGCAATTTCAGCCCGAAAGCCATGTTTTTGTACACCGTCATATGGGGATACAAGGCGTAATTCTGGAAGACCATCGCGATATCGCGGTCCTTGGGCGGCACGTCATTGACCTTTTTGCCATCAATCGAGATGGTACCGCTGGAGATCTCCTCCAAGCCGGCTATCATCCGCAGGGTGGTCGATTTCCCACAACCAGAAGGCCCGACGAGGACCACAAATTCCCGATCCTGGATCTGGAGGCAGACATCTTTTACCGCCTCCACTCCTCCTGGGTAGACTTTGCATACGTGCTCGAGTTGGACATCCGACATAGCGGGCGATTCAAGGGGGATGGCAGCGAAAAGTCAAAAGGAATGTGGCCAAGGCGGCCAGCAGGCGGTGGATCGGCTGAACGAATGCCATAGCTAAAACCCTTGCAAGCGAGAGACAGCCTGCTATGCACTTCCGGAATCCATTTCAGGAGAAAAAACATGGCAAAAATTAATCCACATTATGCAAAACTCGGTGCGGGCTATCTGTTCCCCGAAATCGCCCGCCGCACCCGCAGCTTTCTCGCCGAACACCCGGACGCCACCGTCATGCGCCTGGGTATCGGCGACACAACCGAAGTGATTCCTCAAGTGATCCTCGACGGAATCCGCGCGGCCACCGACAAGCTCGCCAATCCGAAGACCTACAGCGGCTATGGCGACAGCGAAGGCCAGACCCCCTTACGCGAAGCCCTCGCCCGCCATTATAAGACCTTTGGCGTGGACGTACCTACAAGCGATATCTGGATCAGCGACGGAGCCAAATCCGATTCGGCCAACATTCAATCGATCTTCGCCACGGACAATGTGGTCGCCGTTCAGGACCCGGCCTACCCGGTCTACGTGGACAGCCACGTGATGTCCGGGCGCACAGGTTCCGCCGTCCAGGGATGCTACGAAGGCCTGGTCTACATGCCCTGCACCGAAGAAAACGACTTCTTCCCCGAACTGCCGGATCGCAAGGTCGACTTGATCTACATCTGCAGCCCCAACAACCCCACCGGGGCCGTGGCCACGCATGAACAACTCAAAATGTTTGTCGACTACGCCAACGAGCACAAGGCCATCATCATTTTTGATTCCGCCTATGCCGCTTTCATCCAGGACGATTCGCTTCCGAAAAGCATCTACGAAATCGAAGGCGCCCGCTCATGTGCCATCGAGATCAGCAGCTTCTCCAAGTACGCGGGCTTTACCGGCGTCCGTCTCGGCTGGACCATCGTACCGGAAGAACTGGTCGCAGAAGGCACCCAGCCGGGCGAAGTCAAAGCCCTCTGGACCCGCCGCCAGAATACATTCTTCAACGGCGCATCCAATGTCGTCCAGGGCGGCGGACTCGCCGCACTCAGCGACGAAGGACTTGCGGCCTGTAAGAAAATCATCGCCTACTACATGGAGAATGCCTCCATCATCCAAGCGGGCCTCGATAGCGTGGGCATCAAGACCTTCGGCGGAAAGAACGCCCCGTACGTCTGGATGAAAACGCCGGACGGCCTCGGCTCCTGGGCCTTCTTCGACAAGCTCCTCGATGAATGCAATGTCGTCGGCACGCCCGGTGCCGGCTTCGGCCCGAGCGGTGAAGGCTATTTCCGCCTCAGCGCCTTCGGCCATCGCGACAACGTGAACACCGCCGTAGCCAGCATAACGTCCAACCTGAAGCTCGGATGAAAAAATATATCGGCGTCGTGGTCTTTATGACCGGGCTGATCATCCTCGGCGCCGAACTTTCCGCTGCGCGATTGATGGCCCCCTACTTCGGCACCTCGATGCCGGTCTGGTCGGCCCTCATCGGACTCATTCTGCTCGCGCTTTCCCTCGGCTACTGGCTGGGCGGGCGCTGGGCGGATCGCTCCCCCACCCCCCCGACCCTGTTCAAGATCCTCGGCATCTCCGGCATCCTGCTCTCGCTCACGCCCATCATCGCGCGGCCCGTGCTCGGCTGGTCACTGAAAGGTTTTGCCCAGCTGGAGGCCGGCATCCTCGCAGGCTCCTTCGTGGGCGTCACCCTCGTGCTGGGACTGCCCATGATCCTCCTCGGTTGTGTCGCCCCCTTTGCCATTCGGCTGAGTACCGAGCTGATCGATGAAACCGGACGCGTGGCGGGACGGCTGTATGCCTTGTCGACCCTCGGCAGCTTCCTCGGCACCTTGATCCCGACGCTCGTGCTCATCCCCTGGGTCGGCACCCGCATTACCTACCTGCTCTTTGCCATGGGGCTCACCCTGCTCAGCGCCGGTGGTTATTTCCTCGTCCGTGATCGGATACGTGGCATCCTCTTCTTCGTGATCAGCCTGATCATCCTCGGCTTGGCCTTCGGCATGCAACACCAGTCGATCAAGCCGGGAAGCCAGACGCTCTTCGAGGGCGAGTCCCCCTATCAATATGTACGCGTCGAAGAAGACGAGGCGGGTTGGCGCATGCTTTCGCTCAACGAAGGTCACGTCCATCACAGCCGGTATCATCCCGCGTACTGGTTCACCTACGGCACCTGGGATTTCCTCACCTTCGGCCCCTATTTCAATCCGGCGCCACACGACGTGATCAACACCACCCGTGAGTGGGCAATTATCGGTGCCGGAGCCGGCACCACCGTGAAACTGCTTCGACGCCTCTATGGAGACGAGCCGACGATTCACGGAGTCGAACTGGATCCCCTCGTGCACGAGGTCGCGGAACGGTTTTTTGACCTCAAGCCGGAAGACGCCCAGATCGACGTCACCGACGGCCGCGCCTGGATCACCCTCAACACCAACACCTACGACGTCATCATGGTCGATGCGTACAAACAGCCCTACATCCCCTTCGAACTCTCCACTGTCGAATTTTTCACCGCCCTTCGTGATCACCTAAATCCGGATGGGGTCATCAGCATCAACGTCGCCAATCCGTCCAGCGACGACCGCCTGGTCAATGCGCTCGCCGCCACCATGGACACGGTCATGGAGCAGGTCTGGATCATTCGTATCCCCAAACCCAGCGCCGGCGCGATCCTCGTAGGCACCCGCCACGCCATCACCCTCGAAGACGTGTATAAAAACTTCGAGCGGGCCGAGGCCCACGCGGTCTCCAGCCTGATCCACTACCTCGGCAAAAACCATATCGAACGCTACGAGGCCCAAGGCCTGGTCATGACCGACGACAATGCCCCGGTTGAACGCCTGATGGACCTCATGATCTTCGACGAGATCGCCCGCCAGACCCGGTAGCTTTGGATTGCGGGGATCCCCACCGCTTTGGATTTCCCCCGGTCCACCCCGATCAATCGATCCAGAACGGGAACATCCAAATCGAGCTGAAGAATGATCGTGGTAAATCCCGACAAATCCAAAGGGCCGGGAACCGGCGCAAACCAGAGAGGACCATCATTCCTGCTGATTTACCGTGAAGCCTCTGAGATCAATCAGGCTTGGCTCGCGGCGACGTTTTCTTGTG
>JBLIND010000010.1:0-38348 GCA_047639095.1 Candidatus Omnitrophota bacterium
AGGTGCTGCGCGTGCTTCCCTGGAAAAGAAAGTCGACCTGGAGCGAAAAATTGCTAGATTGCAACCGATGGTTGACGAGGGGCGGAATACCGCGGAAGGGCTAAAAACCGAACTCTACGCCATTCAACTTCGCCTCGATGAGTCGAATCGCAAAATGAGTGAGTTGGAGACCCGGAAACGTACGGTCGATGCTCGTGAGGCCCTGGAGAAGTTGCGGGAACAGCTTGGAAAGGAGAGCGCACAGGAAGCCGACGAAGAGGATGTCCTGGTGCGCGAAGTGAAGGTGGACCTGGAAAAGCGCCTGCGTGAGCTGGAACAGCCGGGAGCAGAGTTTGACCGCGTTGAACTGCAGGAAAGGCTCGATGCCGAAATTGAGACCTTGGGGGAAAAAAATGTATCGGATGACAAGGGAACGAACGACTAACGGAAGCCACCATGCTTGAGCTATTAAAAGAATCCATCGAAATCATCAACCTGCCTTTCACGGCCTTGTTCGGTCTGTGCATCCTGTATTGGTTGATGGTCATCGTAGGTGTGTTGGACGCCGAGATGTTCGACGTTGATGCCGGGGACATCGACCTGGATGCCGATGTGGATGCAGATGTGGATGTCGACGGCGATGTGGATGGCCATCATTCGGGTTTCGGAGAGGTGTTGGATTTCATCACCGACGGCGACGCGCCCATTATGGTGCCGGTCACCTTGTTCACCGGGAGCATGTGGATATTCTCCGTGATGGGGAACTATTACCTGAATCCGGGCAACTCCAATCTGATCTCCGTGGGGATTCTTGCCGGGGGTGGCGTCCTGGGTGTCATCATCATGAAGGTGCTGACGAAACCGGTTGCCGTACTCTACCGATTGATGAACAAGGATTACGACGCGCCGGCCGAGGTCGTCGGCAGTCTGGGCTCCGTCAGTTCCATGCGCCTGGATGAACGTCTGGGTACGGTGAATGTCGAGACCAAGGGCGCCCCGATTCAATTGAACGCGAAGTATTTTGGTGGTCGCAGCCTGGACAAAGGTGCCCAGGTGGTCGTGACCGGATTTGATAAGGAAAACAACACGTACACGGTACAACCCGTAGAATTGGAGAGTTAAAATGATCATCCCTACAATGGGCATAATTCTGGAAGGGTTCCTGGTAACCCTGGCTATTGCTGTACTCGTCGTCGTCGGCCTCGTGCTGCTGATCGTAAAGTGCTATCGTAAAGTCGAGCAGGGGAAGGCGCTGATACGAAACGGCATTGGCGGAACAAAGGTCTCCTTTTCCGGCATGGTGGTCGTTCCCGTCTTTCATAAACTCGAGGTGATGGATATCTCGGTCAAGCGGGTGGAGATTTTCCGCCACGGGGTGGACGGCCTGGTCTGTAAGGACAACTTGCGCGCAGACATCAAGGTGGCTTTTTTCGTTCGCGTAAACAAAACCAAAGAAGACGTGATGAAGGTCGCGCAGTTGCTCGGTTGCGAACGAGGGTCCGATCAAAAGGCTCTGGTGGAGTTTTTCGATGCTAAGTTTTCCGAAGCCTTGAAGACGGTCGGAAAGCAGTTCGACTTTGTGGAGCTCTACGAGGAACGCAACCGGTTTAAGGACGAGATTCTGCAAATCATCGGAACGGATCTGAATGGGTATGCACTCGACGATGCGGCCATCGACTACCTGGAGCAAACACCGCTCGACAAGATGAATCCGTTTAACATCCTGGATGCGGAAGGTATCAAGAAAATCGAACGCTTGACCTCCGCCGAAATGTTGCTCGCCAACCAGATTAAGGTGGATCGAGAACGGACCCTGGTGAAGCAGAATAACGAGGCGAAGGAAGCCATCCTTGAACTGGATAAGCAGCTGGCGGAAGCCACCGAAAAGCAGAAGCGCGAAATTCTGGAAATCCAGGCCCGTGAGAATGCCCAGGCTGCCGTGGTGGAGCAGCAGGAATTTCTCCGGTCCGAAAACCAACGGATTATGACCGCCGAGGAACTCGCGGTCGCCGAAGAAAACAAGAATCGCCAGATTATTGTTGCGGCCAAGAACAAGGAGCGCACGGAAGCGGTGGAAACCGAACGCGTCGAACGAGATCGCCTGCTGGAAGTGACTGAGCGCGAGCGGGTGGTCACCCTGGCCGACATCGAAAAGGAAAAAGTGATCGAGGTCGAAAAGCGGAATATCCAGGATGTGATCCGCGAACGCGTGGCGCTGGAGCGCTCGGTTGTGGAGGAAGAACAGAAGATCCTCGATGTGGAAGCCTTCGCCTCTGCCGACCGGACCAAGCAGGTCTCGATCACGAATGCGGAAGAGCTGGCCCAGTCCGCCCTGGTCAAGCGTGTCCAGGACGCCGAAGCCCAAAGGCTGGCTTCTGAGAAAGAAGCTGAGCGAAAGGTCATCGAAGCGGATGCGATGCTCAAAGCGAGCGAACGTGAAGCCGAGGCCATGAAAATGCTGGCGGATGCGCACGCAGCCGAAAGTGCGGTCAAAGGCATGTCGGATGTCCAGGTGATGGAAGCGGAAGCGGAAGCCCTGCGTAAGCATGGCCTGGCAGAAGCCGAGGTCATGGACAAGAAGTACGTGGTCGAAGCGGCCGGCATCGAGGCGAAAGCGGAAGCGATGAAGAAGCTCGATGGCGTGGGTAAAGAGCACGAAGAATTCAAGCTGCGCCTGAACAAAGATCTCCAGGTGGACCTGCAGAAGATCGATGTAAGTCGTCTGATCGCGGCCGAGAATGCCAAGATCGTGGGTGAAGCGCTGAAGTCGGCCAACATCGACATCGTGGGCGGCGAAAGCACCTTCTTCGAGCAGATCGTGAATGCGGTTACGGCCGGGAAGAAGGTCGATCGCTTCGTGAACGAAAGCGAAGTCCTCACCGATGTGCGGGAGGCCTTGCTCGGCGGCGATATGGGTACCCAGCTAAAGGGCCTGGTGAAGCAATTCGGGGTGAGCAGCGAAGACGTGAAAAACCTCTCGGTCTCGGCCTTGATCGGCCGCTTGTTGGTGGATGCCAAGGGCGACGACAAGAACCTGCTGAACCAGATGTTGGAAGCGGCGAGTAAGTTCGGCGTGGCCGAGCAGCCGGCCAGTAAACTCCTCGGGAAGTAATACTGTCTCGCGAGGACCTTTAAGACAGGACATCATGGCTGACACCACACAGGAACCGGATAACCAGCAGCAGGTCGCGGAGCAGACCCATCTCGAAGGAGGTACCTACGAGATTATCCGCAACCGGCTGCTGGGGCACGGCAAGGAGCTCCAGGCCCGTCTGGCGGAGCTGAACCAGGCACGCCAGGACGTTTTTGGATCGATTGAGACGATACTGAAAACGACCGAGCGCGTAAGCACGGATAACAATTGTATTCCGCGCGATATCGCCCAGGTAAAAGGTGGGTTCCTGTTCGGGTATAATGTCACTCTGGGCCTGAAGACTGAAACGCAGATCAAGGATGTCTTCAGTGAATACGCGTTGGCCGATGGCGAGCTGCGCGAAGTCGAGCTGAATCTGCTGGACGACCCGCAGTTCAAGGTGGATTTCCAGAACCTGTATAAGTTCTACCGTGAAACCCGTTTTGTTAAATTCGCCCGGAGGGGACCCAACCTGTACATGGTGTTTCGAACCGGTAAGAGCCTTGCGGATACCAAGACCTTCAAGTGGGCGATCCTGGATGGTGGGCTGAAGTACCTGGATAACCGGAGTGATCACGAATATACTTGGCCGTCCCAGCATCAATTCGAGTGGAAACGGGCCCATCGCGATATGCATCGCGGCGGTTTGCATCCGCATATCTCGTTGGACGACATCTGTTTTGTCGAATCGGTCGGTGGTGATATCACCATCAAGATCGAAGACAATACCGCGAGCGGGGAAGGCCTTTATGCGGAACCCGTGGAGAATCCGGATCAGACCCTCGACGATGCGGAGGTCTTCTATTCGGTGCTCGGGCATATCGTCTTGATCAAGATTCGCCCATACCAGGAAGATGCCTTTCGCTACTTTGTCTACAATGACAAAATCCAACGGGTTAACCGAATCGATTCCATTGAGCACACCTGCGTGCTGCTGCCGGAGAATCACGGCTTCATATTTGCCAACGGGTATTACCTGGCCGATGGAGAAACCAAGATTTTTGATAGTGCGCCCGGGGCGATGCTGTTTGAACGCCGCGTCGATGCCCAGAACGGCGAAGATTTTCTCTACGTGTTCTACAATCGGGAATACGGTGGGTATGTGCTGCTCCAGTACAATATGATTCGCCAGCAGGTGGATCCGCCGATCGTTTGCAGTGGCTACACGGCATTCGAAAATGGCGAAGTCTTTCTTTTCAAAGCGGAAGTCGAGCCCCAGAAACATCATGCGATTCAAATCTGGCAGACGCCGTTTACCGGGCCCAATTTTGTGCCCGAGGTCCGGACGGATTGCTACCTGTATAAGTTGGGGAATAAAGCGGTGGTGCGTTGCATGGCGGAATGCCAGGGCGTGGTCAATCTTCTGAACAAGGAAGAGACCTACGCGAATCTGTACAGCGACATCGCTCGCCAGGCTGCATCCGTGGTCGATAACTACTTCTGGTTGAATACGGATGACGCGTACCATCTGGATGCACCGCTGATTGAAATCAAGACGGCTGCTGATGCTGCGGTGGAAGAATTTGCCAAGGTCACCCGCCTGAAATCCAACACCCGGAAGGAAATCAATCGGGTCTCGGCGATGGTTCAAGAGTTGATTCGCTCGATGGATCATGAGGTGCTGCGGGAAATCGGACAGTTTGTCAGCCTGTTGACTGGCTTGAGGGGTGCGCGGGGAGAGATCATTGCCACCAAGGATCTTCGCTATACCAATATCGAAGCGGTTGAGGCTTTGGAAACGGATGTGACGGAGCACACGGAGGTGTTGTCACAGAAGTGCGTGGAATTTCTGCTGCGCCAGGATGCCATGGATCCTTACCGGGCCCAGGTTAGCGAGGTAGATAAGCGGATCCGGAAACTCAACAAAGGCAGCGATGCGAAAGCTGCCGCTCAACAGATTGATGCCTGCGCAAGTGAGCTGGAAATGCTGATTGAGATCGTCAGCAATTTGAAAATTGATGATCCCACCCAGACCACCCAGATCATCGATGGCATCTCCGACATTTACACGGAAGTCAATCAGCTGAAGGCAGCCTTGAAAAACCGCCAGATGGAACTGCTGAAGACCGAAGGCGTCGCGGAATTTAATGCCCAGTTGAAGTTGCTGAATCAGAGCGTAGTCAGCTACTTGGAAATTTGCGACACTCCCGAAAAGTGCGACGAGTATGCCAATCGCGTGATGGTCCAGATCGAGAGTTTGGAAAGCCGCTTCGCGGATTTCGATGAATATGTGGTTGAACTCACCGACAAGCGTGAGGAGCTCTACAGCGCGTTTGAGAGCCGTAAGGTACAGTTGCTGGAGAAGCGCTCGCGTCGGGCCAACACCCTGGCTACGGCCTCGGATCGCATCCTGAAAGGCGTTCAGCATCGAGCTAACGCACTGAAGTCGGTGGCGGAGATCAACGGGTACTTCGCGTCGGATCTGATGATCGAAAAGCTGCGGGACCAGATAGCCGAACTGAGCCTCTTGGGCGAATCCGTGAAAACGGATGACATCCTCACTCGGATCAAGACGATCCAGGAAGATGCGGTTCGGCAACTGAAAGACCGGGCCGACCTGTTTGAGGACGGCGAAAATATCATTCGGATTGGATCGCATAAGTTTTCCGTCAACAAACAAGCCCTCGAGCTGAGTACGGTCCACCGGGATGGTGAGCTGTTTTTCCACCTGAACGGGACCGGGTTCTTTGCAGCCGTTGAGGACGAAGTGTTAACCAGCGTTCATGCGGTCTGGGAGCAGGAGGTGCTTTCGGAAAACGGCGATGTGTATCGGGCGGAATATCTGGCCTATCAACTGATGCTGGCCTGGCGTGATGACAGTGGAATATGGGATCCCACGCTGGCAAAGTTGGACGACGCGGGCTGGCAGGGGAAAGTCCAGGCTTTCGCGGCTCCCCGGTATGCTGAAGGGTATACCAAAGGCGTGCACGATCATGATGCGGCACTGATCCTCCATGCGCTGAAAACCTTTGATGAAAAACTGGGTTTGCTTCGATTCAGTGTGCCGTCGCGTGCTCTGGGCTTGTACTTCTGGCATGTGCAAGCCGATGAGGCCTTCGAAGCTCGAATGCTGGCCAATATTCGAAGTACCCACCGAATACGTAAGGCGTTCGGCGGTGCAATTCCTCCTGCGGAAGTGCTGGCGGAATTGGAGCAAGCCATCTCGACCTTTGCCGAGCCCTTCACCTGCTTTAACTTGCGCCATGCCACCGATGCTGCGAGATACCTGTTTGAAGAGCTTGGCGAAGAAACACGTCATGTCATGAGTGCCCGGGCTTCCGACATTAATCGCAAATATGACGAGACTATGAAGCGGAAACGGTTTTCTGAACCGCTGGAAAAAATTCTGGATCCCGTGCGATCTTCCCCCGTGGATCTCTACCGCATTGTGCGTGAATGGTTGGATGGTTTTGTTCGAGAGCATGGCGAAGCGGGAGATGCTGCGTATGTCGATGAGGCCGTGGTGATCTATCTGCGTGATGATTTTCAGCATCGCCTGACCATTGAGCAGGAAGCGACGGTGACGGTGGCGGAGTTAAAGGGCAACCACCCTCGGATTGACGCGAACCGTCTGATCCTGAATTACCAGGACTACATGGATCGACTCCGCCAATTCAGCTCGGAAGTGGTGCCCATGTACGAAACCTTCGTACAGCGAAGCCGCGAATTGACGGCCACCTTTACCAAAGAGCTCAAGCTCGAAGAATTTAAACCGCGTATCCTGTCTTCGTTCGTACGGAATCGCCTGCTCGATGAAATTTACCTGCCCTTGATTGGCAATAACCTGGCCAAGCAGATCGGGGCCGCGGGCGACAGCAAGCGTACGGATCGTATGGGCATGTTGCTGCTGATTTCGCCTCCGGGGTACGGAAAAACCACCCTGATGGAATATATTGCGAATCGCCTGGGGCTTACCTTTGTGAAGGTGAACGGACCCGCCTTGGGACATGACGTGACCTCGCTGGATCCATCAGAAGCGCGGAATGCGTCGGCTCGGGAGGAGCTGAAGAAGCTGAATCTCGCCTTTGAAATGGGTGATAACATCATGCTGTACCTGGATGACATCCAGCATACCCATCCGGAGCTGCTTCAGAAATTTATTTCACTCTGTGACGGTCAGCGCAAAATCGAAGGCGTTTACAAAGGCGTAAGTCGGACCTACGACCTGCGGGGCAAAAAGGTCGCGGTAGTGATGGCGGGTAATCCCTACACGGAAAGCGGCGATAAGTTCCAGATACCCGACATGCTCGCCAACCGCGCGGATACCTACAATCTAGGTGACATCATCGGGGACAACGACGAAGCCTTCAAGCTAAGCTATATCGAAAACATGCTGACCTCGAACCCGGTGCTCAACGCCTTGTCCCGCCAAAGCCGGTCGGACATCTATGCCATGGTGAAAATAGCCGAAACCGGAAGTCGGGATGGCGTGGAGTTCGAAGGGAATTATTCCGGAGATGAAATCGAGGAGTATACGAACACCCTGACCAAGCTGTTGCGTGTGCGCGATGTGATCCTGAAGGTCAACGAATTGTATATCAGTTCGGCGGGCATGGAAGAGGCATATCGGGTTGAACCCTCGTTTAAACTCCAGGGATCGTATCGGAATATGAATCGCATCGCGGAACGCGTGTTGCCGGTGATGAATGACGAGGAGCTGAATTCCCTGGTGCTCTCTTCATATGAGCAGGATTCTCAGACCCTGACCACCGGTGCTGAAGCAAATATGCTCAAATTCAAGGAGCTCATTGGCTGGTTGAGCCCGGAAGAAGCGCTGCGCTGGGATGAGATCAAAGGCAAGTTCCGGAAAAATCAGTCGATGTTCGGGATCGAAGCCGGAGATAAGATCGGCATGGTGATTGCCCAGATGGCTTCCTTCGCCGATGGCTTGGAGAATATACGCGCGGCCCTGGTTACGGGTTCATTGTCCGAGCAAAAGGACGCTGCCGGTCTTTCTCCGGAAATGCTTCAGCAGATTCAGGTGATCCTCGAGAGCCTGCGTTCCGGCAAGGAGCAGGAAGAGGTTCAGCACGAAGTGGCAACCCGCTTGCCTGATGCAATCAGTGCGATGATGGAAAACCAGTTTCAGTCGATGCAGACCTGGCTGGATCCCGTGCTCGCGACCTCAAAGCAGAATACCGATTACATGCGGGGGCTGATTGGTAATTTTAACGTCATGGTCGATGGATACAACGATGTCTTGCGACAGTTGAAAGAGGTATACTTTCCAGAAATCGATCCGAAGATGAAAAAGGCTGATCCCTCAACCGATTCCGATGTGCTATCCACACCACCGAAAAACTAACCTGCTACGTAAAAGGAAAAGATGATGAAGTCATTTTCCGACCTGCCTGCTGAGATTCGACTGAGTCATTTCAAATTTGTCGTTGCTGCATCAGGCGCCGATAGCGATCTCACTGAGGAGGAGCGTAGCGTGCTGGGATTTGTTTCACGGAAGTGGGGGCTGTCTCAAACGGAGGTTGATCAGGTGTACCGAAATCCTGCGGTCATCGAATTCGTGATTTCCGATAGCCGGGAGGTGTGTTTTCACCAGCTATACGATCTGGTGGAGATGGCGATCATCGACAGCAAACTGAAGCAGGCGGAAATGCAAATGTGCCTGGGCTACGCAGCCCAGTTGGGATTCCCGGAAGACGCCGTCGATACGGTCATCCAGGGGATTCTCGAAGGTAATCAGGCCGGAAAATCCGAAGAGGACATCCAGGCCGGACTGATGGCGCGATTGGCGTAAGGGCTTTCACTCGGCCATTCATACATGACGTGAGTAAAATGACGGTCCTGCCTGTCGTATATAAAGCACGATCCACTAACCCGAGATTCTTATGAAAACCGTATGCCTTTCGCTCATCGCTCTGTTCCTCCTTCCGTTCGCCCTGCTTGCCACGGACAAACCCAACGTGATCATTATCTTTATCGATGACATGGGCTATGGCGATGTGGGCTTCAACGGAGCAACCGGACCGAAAACGCCGAATCTGGATCAGATGGCGAAAGAGGGGATGCGCTTCGATGATTTTTATGTCGGATGTGCCGTTTGTTCGGGGTCCCGTACCGCTTTGATGACCGGCTGTCACTATACCCGCTTGAGTATGGCTGCGGTGCTGTTTCCAAACAGCAATCAGGGTCTGCATCCGGATGAGGTGACCATTGCGGATCAGTTGAAAGGCGTTGGGTACAAAACCGCATGCGTCGGGAAGTGGCACCTCGGCCATTTACCGCCCTGTCTGCCGACGTACCAGGGCTTCGACAGCTACTATGGCATTCCATACAGCAACGATATGTGGATCGATCCGGCGAATGCCCTGTCGAAGAACATCGTTTTGCGTAAGGGCGTCACCTTGGAGCAGTTGAAAGCCGGGCTTAAGCAGAAAAACGAAGTGCCGCTGCTGCGCAACGAAGAGGTGATCGAATATCCGGTCGATCAAAGCACGGTAACCAAACGCTACACCGAGGAGAGCATTCGCTTCATCGAGTCGAACAAGGATCAACCCTTCTTCCTTTATTTGCCTCACACCATGGTGCACTTGCCCCTGGCGGCATCCGAGGCCTTTGCCAATCGTCACGACGAGATGATCTGGAATGCGATCGAGGAAGTCGATTGGTCCGTTGGTGAAATCCTGAAGACCTTGAAGTCGGCTGGCATCGCGGAGAAAACCCTGGTCATCTTTACCAGTGATAACGGCGCCGCCGTAGGGACTTCGCTTCCCTTGCGGGCCAAAAAAGGCAGCGTCTATGACGGCGGAATTCGAGAGCCCACTGTGATGTGGTGGCCGGGAAGGATTCCGGCAAATGTGGTTTGTCATGAGGTGGCGGCTACCATCGACTTGTTGCCTACGCTCTCCAAGCTTGCCGGGGCTCCGCTGCCGGATCGCAAGATTGACGGAAAAAATATCTGGTCCCTGATGTCGGGCGAGCCCGGTGCGAAGAGCCCACATGAAACGTACGTCTTAAAGCATGGCCCGGGAGCGGTTCGGTCGGGGAAATGGAAGTTTTATCCCTGGAAAGAAGGCAAGGGCGGCAAGCAGCGGGGGGATGTAAAAGTGGCCCGATCGGATCTGCCGGTGCAGCTTTATAATACCCAGGTGGATATCGGCGAAACCCAGAATCTGGCAGCCAAATATCCCGAAGTCGTCGAGCGCCTGCAGAAAGCGTACACGACCCATGTCGCTGAGATTAATGCCAACCAACGGCCAACTGCGGCTTTACAGCGCCCGGCGGGCAAAGCTGGATCCGAACGCCCGGGTGGAGCAAAGAAAAAGCCTGCCAAAAAGAAGGCGGGTTGAGTCGGAGTTTATCGACGACGAATGGGAGGATTCCGCTACTCTACCACGATGCGTAGGTATTTTCTCCGCTCGTTCTGGGTCTGCAAGGTGAGCTGGAGCATTCCGTTTACTTGTTCGATCGTATAATTCGATAAGGGTTCATCGGTCCAGGTTCCGGAAAGGTCTGTCGTTTGCTGGAGGCGAAGTTGCCCGGGATCGGTTGCTGCGGGAACGAGCACCTCAAAAACCAGGTTGCTGAAGGCATTGCTGAAGACGACATCGCTCAACGAGGGTGGCGGATCGGTGACCGCGAGAGAAAAAACCGGTCCCCATTCGAGTGAAAAATCATCCCAGACCTGCGCCCGCATATCGAGGGCGTAGGTGCCAGGCGTGTCAGATGACCATGAAAAGTTATCGCTATTCGGAACGGCCATCATGGTCGAATTGGTCAATTCCTGCGCATCAGATAAGAGGATTGAATCGATAAACCATCCCAGGTGATCCGCCGTCCCGACGAAATATACACCGGCCCGACGGTAAACAAAGCGCAGGCGGATGGCCTGACCAGCGTAGGCGTTAAGTGGAACCGTCCGAGTGATGAAATTGGATTCGCCCGGACCATCTGAACCAGCTTGTTCATAGATTGAATTCCAACTGATTCCCTCATCTGTCGAGACTTCCACGAGGGCAAATTGGGTGGTGGCGGCCCACCGGAGTTGGCTGCTGAAACTCAACTCGCAGCCCGCTCCCGGAAGAATCACTTTGTCCCATTCAATTTCGTGGTCATCCAGCGGTGTTCCGCTTGGATGTGCGAGGTGGAAGCTGTGACTGCCCGCTTGAACAACGTTGCTGTTGTGTACCTCATAGGTTCCATCCGTTCGGATGATGATGTTGTCTGTGGTTTCGGCATCCTCTCCGGATAAGAGGGCCGGCTGACTTAGTCTAACCTGATAGCCGGAGGCAAAGTCCACTTCCGGGTGGGTAAACGCCTGCGGAATGCCGGTTGAGAGATGGGTGGGTCCAGCGACTGTGAGTTGAACCGTATCCGGACCCAATTGAGATGGGTCGAAGACCGTTACTGTGTAGTTGTATGATTCCGCCGCTCCGTTTCGGATTATGTTGCTGATTGCGATGGTGTAGGTGGTGTCGACACCCAGGGTGGGCCACTCCGCGAAAAATGCATTGGGGTCCATACTCGCAGGATGCCAGACCATGGTATTCTCGCCGACCATGGGATCCCCGATGGACGAGCGATGATCGATTACCAGGGGGATGCCTGCGCCAGTTGGGCCCTGCATGCTCACTACGGCGGCGGTGAAATCTCCGTCATCGAGCGAAAAGGACCAGCGAGTAGGTGTGATCGGATTTGGGAAATATCCGGGTGGTGGCCAGGCAATGAAAGCTTCGCGTGTAGTCGGGCGGGGGAGCCCGCCGTCACCGCTGTTAACGACCAACAGACAGTTTGCGGATGGATAACTTCCGCTTGCCGGTACATCACCGCTTGCCATGGTTTGCGTCTGGGGAAAAAGAATCCACCGCCGATGACCGACACGCGCATTGTTGCTGCCGTTATCCCGCGTCTGACTGCTCAATGCTTCATATCCGATATTGCCCAACGAGAGGTTGGATCGCGCAGCTGCCGCCGCACCGATCGCGGAATAACAGAACCAGCTCGGTGGTGGGGAGTGGCTGAGTGCTTCATTTCGGCTGAACATCAATGCCGCGGCCTGACACTCGACAAGCGCCGCTGGGTTAAACGAAACATCGGCCGGAACACCTGCCAGTGCGCGCGTGGCATTGATTCGTCGGAGTACCGCGTCCAGAAAGGCGCTCGAAGACTCTCCGGGGATGCAGGCATCCACATCACCGTTCCAACCGATGGGTGTGCCGTTTGAACTGCTGTAGACCGCATTGTAAAACGCGCGCACCTCTTCACGGCTTAAGGTATTTATGAACGGGAATCCACCAGTAGCCAGTGGTGCTCCGCGACGGCGAACCTGGTCCGAGGCCGCAGTCCGTTCAACCGCTACTCCATGGCGAGGTTCCATGGGACGGAGGCGCGGTGGCGTCTGGGCTTGAGACTGGACAATAAACAACCCGGCAAGCAGGCTGAGGCCGTACCCATTTAGATGCTTCTTTCGAGGCCGAACGGTGGTACCCATATGCTGAGTTTAAATCCGCCAGGCTTCATTGTATAGGCCGTTCTACTTTTAGACGTTCCGACTTGGCTTGGATACGGAGATTGTTAAAAGTAATTGGATTCAGTGGAGACCCTTATGAGATATCTATATATGCTGTTTAGCCTTTTCGTCCTCACAACCCATGCGGCGGTTAAACCAAATATCCTTTTTATCTTTTCCGATGACCATGCGTATCAGGCGATCAGTGCCTATGGGCATGGGCTGAATGAAACACCGAACATCGACCGCATTGCCAAGGAAGGGGTGCGTTTCAATCGGTGTTATGTGAGCAACGCCATTTGCGGACCGATGCGTGCGGTCATTCAAACCGGCAAATACTCCCACTTGAACGGCTTCCTGATCAATGGGAACAAATTTGATGGCAACCAGTGGACCTTCCCCAAGGAATTGCAGAAAGTGGGTTACCAGACGGCCGTGATCGGCAAGTGGCACCTCGGTACGCATATGGAGCCCAAGGGCTTTAACTATTCCGAAGTGCTGATCGATCAGGGCCCGTATTACAATCCACCGATGCTGCGTGATGAAAAAGGCGACGGCAACCGGGTGAAGAAGCAATACACCGGGTACACCACGGAGATTATTACGGATCTGGCCCTGGAGTGGCTCAAAAACCAACGCGATCAGGAAAAGCCGTTCATGTTGATGTATCAACATAAGGCTCCGCACCGGAACTGGGAACCGGGTCCTGATTACCTGCATCTCTACGACGATGTCACCTTCCCCGAGCCGGAGTCCTTGTTCGACGATTACACCCATCGAGCCGATCCGGCCCGTGACCAGGATATGTCCATTTCTAAAACCATGACTCGGCGGGATCTGAAGCTCGATCCCCCGCGCAATTTTACCCCTGAGCAATTAGCGACCTGGAATGCGGCTTACGAGCCGAAGAACAAAGCCTTCGAGGCGATGAAACTCGAAGGCCGCGAGCTGATCAGCTGGAAATTTCAGCGCTACATCAAAGACTACCTGCGCTGCATCGCCGCCGTGGATCATGAGGTCGGCAAAGTCCTCGATTATCTGGATAAGAGCGGCCTGGCGAAGAATACCATCGTCATCTACTGTTCCGATCAGGGCTTTTACCTGGGTGAACACGGCTGGTTCGACAAACGATGGATGTATGAAGAATCGTTCCGGACGCCTTTTCTCGTGCGATGGCCCGATGTCGTTGCGCCCGGTCTTGTGAATGAAACCGACATCGTCTCACCGGTAGACTTTGCTGCGACGTTTCTCGAGATCGCTGGCGCAGCCAATCCGGGAGACCTCCAGGGTAAATCGTTGATTCCTATCCTCAAAGGTCAGACCCCGCGCGATTGGCGAAAGTCCTTCTACTATCATTACTACGAGGGTGGGGGACATGGCGTTGCCCGGCATTATGGTGTGTCGAACGGACGCTACAAATTGATCAACTACTATCAGGATCATGTGAAGCAATGGGAGTTGTTTGACCTTAAATCGGATCCTCAGGAAATGCGCAGCCAATACGAGAATCCCGAATATGCCAAGGTGAAGGAGGACATGTTCCAGGAACTTCAACGCTTGCGGGTTGAACTGAAATTGCCCGATGAAGATCCGGAGGCGAGTTTCGGAGGCTGGGGGGATCGCACCCTGGAGCTTCGCAAGATGGCCAGCGCCGCGAACGTGCCGTTGACGGAGGTCCTCCGCATGCAGGCCGTCGGCGTGGTGAAGAACAAGAAGCCCGATCCGAGCTTTAAGCCGATCACGGTCGGTGCCTGGATTTCGACTGAACGTTCGGATGGCGTGATCCTTGCCCAGGGCGGAGGCGGTATGGGCTACGCATGCTACCTGAAAGACGGCTACCTGGTCTTCGGGATCAAAAATGGCGGTTCGTTAAGTGAAGTGAAGTCGAAGGCGAAAATCCCCATGAAGACCCGGACCCATGTGCGGGCGACCCTGGATGCCGAGCTGAAGCTGACCCTGTTTGTGAATGGGAAACCGGCCGGAATCGGCAAGGGCCGGTTTGTGTCGGGCATCCCAAACGAAGGGCTGGACGTCGGGGAAGACAGCGGAAGCCTGGTGGGGAACTATACGGATGACAATGTTTTCAAGGGGACGATGAGCGACATTCGGATCTATTGGGGGCGGCTTGAACAGAAAGAATTAGACGCCTGGGCACATCGTTAAGCGCACTTCTGCGATTGTTTAATGGAGCCTTGCGGCACGAGGGGTGTGCGTCGTAAACTGAGCCTCTTATGCGCCGATTATTGATCACCATCCACGCCTCTTTGATCCTGCTGCTCGTCGGCTGCGATACGGTGCCCGCTCCCGTCTCGCGCCCCTTGCCTGAAGGCGAAGGTGCGCACCCGAGTCTGGGGCTTTCACCTTTCGAACCGGTCGACCGCGCCCATACCCAGGAGCCGGGGACGACCGACATTATTCACCAGGCTGAATCGCTTTTAATTCCTTACCGCTTGCGCAGCCTGCTCGAGCTGACGGGCCGATGGAGCAAGGTTCGTTTGCTACCTGCTGGTTCGCGTACAGCTGACTGGCGCGTCGAGGGCCGGATTCTCCGCTCGGATCCAGATGGTATTCAGTTACGCATGCGTGTGTTGGATCAAGAGAACCGTCTCTTGCTGGAAAAGGAATACG
This sequence comes from Candidatus Omnitrophota bacterium, assembly GCA_047639095.1. Lineage (GTDB taxonomy): Bacteria > Verrucomicrobiota > Kiritimatiellia > SS1-B-03-39 > UBA6053 > JAPYUI01. The sequence goes on from JBLIND010000010.1 coordinate 15,204, forward strand.
CGCATAACCCGGCAAAAGGTGAGGCCCTGTTTAATCCGCTGTTTGATGCGATCATCTCCGATCTGAATCAGCTTCGTTTCCAATCCGCACCGAATGAGGACCTCGCGCGGGTCCGTTTTGCATCGGATCTTTTGCCGGAGGTGTTTTCAGGCTACCTGGGCGAAACGCCAGAAGGACACACCACGCTGCGCCGCATGCCTACTCAAGACGATCCGGTATATCAGCGGATGCAGTTGCTCTACACTCGTGAAGCCAGCCTGGTCGACGCCATGGATGCGCACTATGGACGGTATTACGAAGCCATCGAAAAGCCGTATACGATCTGGCGTGAAGCCGTCAGCGGCGGAGTGAATAAAATGAGCCGCTATGAGAAGCGTTCGTGGTTGGATCCGTTCCTGCTGATCGCCGGCGAGCTGACCAGCGGCGGTGGACTGTTCGTCGAAGCCGCAGGTGGGCAGACGGCTGCGGACAAGGTCTATGAGAAAGGGCGCGACTGGTCTTCGGGCTATGGCGAGAAAGCGCTTCATCTTCGGAATGACCTCGATCGGGCCGGCATGCTGGTGACCGCAGAAATGAAGCCATTTACGGTGGAGATTCAGGGCAAGGTTGAATCGCTGAGCGGAACCGCGGCCGAGCAGTACAAACAATGGCGCGACCTGCTGGGGAAGATGTACACGAAAGAAACCGGAATATCCATCGAGTAGGAAAAGCCTATGTTAAAGCCCATCCTTTTTCTTTGTCTGCTCGTTTTGCCGCCGAGCTTCGGAGAGGTTCCCGTGCCACAGCATGCGGTCGCAATTTTGAGCACGATCCAGACCCGGCAAGGGCTCTGTGTGCTCGTCGGCAGCAAGGGTGATCTTTGCGCGCACCTCGACGCACGCAGTCAGCTGCTGGTTCTGGGCTTGAGCACGAACCGAGAAGATCAGGTGCCGTGCCAGCAAGCGATCAACCAGGCCGGGGTGAGCGGGCAGGCCCGTATCATTTTGTCGCCAGACGGGGCACTACCACTCGTACCCCATCTCGCAAATGTGATCGTGGTCGAAGACAAACGGTTCATCAAGCGGGTCGGCATGGAAGAGGTGATGCATATCCTGGCGCCGGGAGGCGAGTTGGTGGCCTGAAATGGTGCGACTTGGGAAGTGCTAATCAAGCCCTGGCCCTCCACCATGGATGACTGGACACATCCTTAGCACGGACCGGACGGGCATATGGTGTCCAACGATCGTGAAGTTCGGTTTCTTCTCGGCCTTCGGTGATGAAATGGATCTCGATATCAATCTGGCCGGACCGGGGTTTGTCTCGGTCACCCGCCGCCAGGCACGCGGCATCGTCTTTCTGCGTGAACGCGATGGAAAGCTGCTTTGGGAGATCACGGGTAAACCCGTTGACCCTCTGAAGAGAGAGATGCCCTATCTCTGGACCACCCTGGTGGACGGCGAACGCTGGTTCAGTTCATGGAAATACGATCCCCTGATCGGAGAGGTGAAAGGGAAACTGCCTGTGGGACTGCCAACCCAGAGTTGTACGCCTTCGGTACTGGTGGGGAACTTACTCACCCAGAGTCGCCGCAGCGCGTACACCGAATTACCTCTCTCAGCAGATCCCCAGGACAAAGCCCGGACCTTCACGTTTGAAGCCGCCCGAGGTGGGTGTATGCAAGGCATGGTTCCCGCGAATGGCATGTTCTATACTTCGCAGAATAACTGTGAGTGCGCTCCGGGTAGGTCTAGGGCTTCCTGGGGTTTGGACCGGAAACCTTGCTGCCCGGCGGGGAAGCCTGGTCCGCGAAACGCCCCACAGAAGCAGGCGTGAGTGCGGCTCCTTCCGCCTCTGCCACCAGCGGATGGACCATGTACCGTGGCAATGCCGCGCGCAGTCGATCCACCTTGCAAGAAGCGCCTGCAACTTTAAGTCAACGATGGGTCTATGAGGTGCCGCCCCTGCCTGCCGCTTCGTTGACCGAGGATTGGACGGCGCGCCTGGCCCCGGCCCTGACCCAACCGGTCATTCTTGGGGAGACGGTGGTCTGTGTGGTACAGGATCAAGGGCGTGTCTTCGCTCTCGATGCCGCATCCGGAAAACGTAAGTGGGAATACATCCTCCCTTCACGTGTCGACTCTGCTCCGTCCTTATCGAATGGACTCGTGCTTTCGGGCTGTCACGACGGGTGGCTGTATGCCATCCACATCGACACCGGGGAACTCGCCTGGCGAACACGGATTGCCCCGCTTGAGCAGTATATGGTTGCGAACGGGCGGGTGGAATCTTCCTGGCCGGTCCTGGGCAGCCCACTGATCACGAATGGACAACTTTTCGCCGTAGCCGGACGTAGTACAGAAGCAGATGGCGGGCTGGCCATCGTTCAGCTTCATCCAGAAAGCGGGGAATGTATTTGGGCGGCAGGTTCGGGACCGGGAGCGAAGCGTCGAGCCGATCTGCTTTATTCAGAAGGTGGCAAGGTCTACGCAACCCAAACGCACATTGATCCCACGCGAAAGCAAGTGCTGCGTGATGCAGAGGCGACGAGCGGGCGACCGATCGCGGGTTCTGCAATTCTGGATGCCTACCTGGGGGTGCACGGTATTCGTGGTTTTACCAAGGATCTGGACGCCTGGACGGATGGCTTGCATGTGCGGGCCAATCAAGCCACCCTGACCGCGACGACATCGCGTGCCCATGTGATCAGTCAACCTCCGAAGGCCACGGCCCTGCAGCCAGTAATCTGGCGGGTCAGTTTCGAACGTGGAGATGTTATCAATGGCTTATTCATCACCCCTGATCACGTGCTGGTAAGCACCAGACGATCTGATTCGGCCGGTCGGATTACCGTGCTGAATCGCAGCAAGGGGCGGGAAGTGACCTGAATCGATCTGGATGCAGCACCCGCCTACGACGGCCTGTCTGTAAGTCAGAACCGCCTCTTTGTCGCTTGCGAGAAGGGTGCGCTGATCTGCCTGGGAAACTAGCCTCTACTTAAAAACCTTCAGCGTGTTCGCCCGGGTGACGGGATACCAGCCATCGATTTGGCCAACCAGTCGCGCAACGATATCCGGGTGTTGAGCTGCCAGGTTCTGCTCTTCGCTTGGATCCGCCAGGAGATCGTAGAGCTGAGGGCGTTTTTCGGTTCGGGCATGCGTGGAGGTGTACTTGCTCACCTTGCCGTCGTACGTCAGCAGGAGCTTCCATTTACCCTCGATGCACCAGCGATAGAGAAGGGTTGCTTCGTGGTCGTCCAGATCCAGCACATCGTGCGCACAGCCTTCACCGAAGACGATGTTGCGTTCCAGGGTTTTCCCGTCTCGAACAACCGGCATGAGATTCAGCCCCGGGAGATTGGCTGGGATCGTTGCCCCGGCCGCACTCAACATCGTTGGCATGAGGTCGATGCTGCTGATGAGCTCATCGTGCTTCGAGGGTTTAATTTTTCCCGGCCAATTGAACATGATGGGTGTCCGTATACCCCCTTCATTTGCACTTTGTTTTGAGCGCGGAGCATAGCCGCCCTTGTTCGGGCTTTGAATCCATCCATTATCCGTAACATAAATGATAAGGGTGTTTTCCCTGAGTTTCTTCTGGTCGAGGTAGCCGACCAGCTCCCCACAGGTTTCATCAAACCAATCACACATGGCATAGTATCTCGCCTCAAAGGACGACCGGCCTTCGCTTGTGTATTTCTTCAGCAGCCGCGCGGGCGGGTTGTGTGGGGTGTGAGGGAGAAAGGGCGCGTACCAAACGAAAAAGGGTTTATCCGCCTCGGTCGCTTCATCGATAAAATCAAAAACTGGCGTCATGCCGGTACGGCCGATCTTGAGGCCGTCGTCTCCATGACGACCACCCTTTGTCGGAAATCCTCGGGTCATCCCGTGGGTGAAACCGCCGCGCGTGAAATTGCCCTCCCACCATTTACCACTCTGGTGGCTGAGATAGCCCAGGTCTCCCAACAATTTGGGCACGGTGGGACATTGGTCGATTTTTGAAATCAAGGCGCTGCGCAACTCTGGTGTATTCGGGTTGGGATCGTTGCCGGTCACGCCGTGCTGGGAGGCATACAGACCGGTGATAATCGTCATCAGTGATGGCCGACACAGTGCGGTTGGGACATAGCCGCGCGTAAAGGTGGCGCTTTCTGCGGCCAGCTTATCCAAGTGGGGCGTCTCGATGACTTCATGACCCATGAAGCTGTAATCGTTCCAGGCCTGGTCATCAGAGAGAATCAGGACAATATTCGGACGCGCTGCAGCCCGCAGGGTGGCGACGGTAAAAAGGGCAAGGACTATGAGGTAACATGGTTTCATGGACGGGGATCTCGGGTTTCACAAATATACGGCAGGTTTACCTGAATTTGGACGCACAGGCGCAATGAATTCCTTGATCCATTTCGATTCAACACTGGCTATTTTACGCTTGCTGCTTAGCGTCCCCGCGTACGTTTATGAATGTAGAGCAGAAAGATCATAAGTTCGGCACGTTCGGCGGGGTCTTTACGCCCTGCACACTCACCATTCTGGGTGTGATTTTCTTTTTGCGCTTTGGCCAGGTCATCGGCCAGGCTGGGGTTCTCCACGCGGTTATTATCGTGTTGAGTGCCAAGCTCATCACGACCCTCACCACCTTTTCCCTCTCCGCGATCGCGACCAACACCCAGTTGAAGGGGGGAGGAGCCTATTATTTGATCAGCCGCAGCCTGGGGGTGGAATTTGGCGGTTCCATTGGCGTCGTCTTTTTCCTGGCACAGGCGGTCTCCGTGGCGATGTATGTGATCGGCTTTACCGAAGCCTTCCTTGCCGCCTTCCCCGGCTATGGATTTTCATTCCTCGGGGTGGCCACCTGTACCAACGTCCTGGTGTTCATCTGCGTGTTTATCGGTGCAGGGTGGACCATCAAAGTACAGTATGGCATTCTTGCCCTGTTGCTGTTGTCGATCCTGGCCGTCCTTGCCGGCGCGATCCCTCAGATGTCTTTCGATGTGCTGCGCGCAAATATGGCGCCGCACTACTTGGGTGGGGCGACCTTCTTCACGATGTTCGCACTCTTCTTCCCCGCCGTTACGGGTATCATGGCCGGGGCCAACATGAGCGGCGATCTGCGTGACCCGGGCAAGTCGATCCCACGCGGTACGCTGAGTGCCATCGTGTTTACAGGCTTCATTTACCTGAGCATGATTTTCGTGCTGGGTGCGGTCCGCCCCGCAGCGAGCCTCCAGGCGGACAACCTGATCATGAAATCTATCTCCATTTCTCCCGTGATGGTGATCATCGGAATTTTTGCGGCGACGTTATCTTCCGCCCTGGGTTCCATGATGGGCGCTCCGCGTATTCTTCAGGCTTTTGCGCGTGATCGGATTATTCTACCCCTGAAGCCGTTTGCCAAGACCAGCGGTAAGGCCAACGAACCGCGGCGTGCGACGATCCTGACCTTTGTCATCGCCCAGATCAGTGTCCTCTGTGGTGACCTGAACGCCATTGCTCCAATCATCACCATGTTCTTCATGATCACGTATGGCACCATCAATATCGCGTGCTTCTACGAGGCGATTACACACAATCCCAGTTACCGCCCCCGCTTTCGCTTAACCCACTGGACGCTCGCCCTGCTCGGTGCGGTGGGGTGCCTCCTGGTGATGTTCCTCCTGAATCCGGTTTGGGCCTGCATCGCCATGCTGGGCATGGCGGGCTTATGGTGGTACATCAGCCGCATCGAAGTCAGTAAGCGCTGGGGCGATGCTACACGCGGATTTGCCTTTGAACGCTGTCGCCGCGCGTTGCTCCGGCTGGAGCAGGATCGCTACCATCCCAAGAATTGGCGCCCGAGTATCCTCGCCTTCATCGGTCTCGCGGGAAGCCGATCTCATCTCGCAGAATATGGGCACTGGATGACCGCCGGTCATGGTATCCTCTCCCTTGCCCAGGTGATTACCGGCGAAGTCGAAAACCGGGTGGAGCGGATGAAAATCGAGGCGGATCGTATTCGTGAATTCATTCATGATGAAACGATTGATGCGTTTCCTGCACTGGTGGTGGCTTCGGACGTCACCGAGGGTATGAATTCGTTGATCCAATGCCACGGGGTCGGAGGCATTAGCCCGAATACCGTGTTGATTGGCTGGAGCGATGATGCCCTGAATTACGAGGCCTTCTGTACGACGCTTCGCCTGTGCCGAAGCCTTGACCGGAGCATCATCTGCATGCGGAATCGCCAGGATATGCCCGCGCGTTGGGCACCCCCGACGGGGCCGATTGACATCTGGTGGCGTGGCCAGCAACACGGCCCGTTGATGTTGTTGCTCGCGCACCTGCTCGTACAGAATCATGAATGGCGCAACCGAAAAATTCGCCTCCTGCGTGCGGTGTCCTCCGAAAACGATCAGGTGGATGCCCGGGAACGGCTGCAGCAGCTCGCGGAAGAATCACGGATTGCGGTTCAGGCGGAAGTGTTTGTTACAAAAAACGTCGGCAAAAAAATCCGAAGCGTCTCCGCTGATTCGGCCCTGGTCTTTTTGGGCTTCGACCCGCCGATCGAAGGTCAGGAAGTGGCGTTCATGAAGCGAACGAACGATTTCACAGGTGACTTGCCCAATGTCGTCCTCGTTTCAAGTGCGGGTGGCATCTCACTTCACGCCTAGCGATCACTTCGGCTTTGAAGATCCCTGCTGGGAAAACCGTTTGAGCATGTCGTCCACCCGTCGCTGAATCATCTCGCTGCGTTTGGCATCATCATCACCCATCATCTGTTCGAGCTTGCCCAGTTCCTGACGCAGCTTTTCGATGTGCTTTCGGCGTTCCGCCTGGCGGCTTTCAAAAATCCGTGCAACGTGTTGGGTGACGTCCTCGCGAATGGCATCGCGTGCTGCGTCGTCTTCGGCATCCCGATAGGCCTTGGCCAGTTGGGTAAACTGTGCGTTGATTTTCTCGTAGTCTTTACGCTTGGCATCTTTATCTTCGCTGGAATTGAAGCCCTCATGCCCTCCGCCTCCTCCGCGCATCATGAACCGACCGATCATTTCGCGACGCCGCTCTTCCGGAAGGCGGTTCAGCAGATCCGCCATTTCGGGGAAGTCTTTGAAGCGATTTTTAAATTCGCCTTGGTTCAGGCGTTGGCCGAGGCGCTCTCTGAATGCGGCGGGGTCTTCCTCTTTGAGGCGCTGTAATTCGTCAAAAGCAGCCGGATCGTTTTCCTTGAGGCGGTTCATATACGCGTCGAGGGGGCGTCGGTTTTTGTTCGGGCTGCCCGCGGGACCATGAAACCCCGGACCTCGTTCGCCTCCGGAATGTTCACCTGGGCGCATGCCGGGGCCGGGACGCCGGTCCGGACGCGTGTCCTGCGCTGTCACGCCAAGGGTCAGAATCAAACTGCTGCTGATGAGGAGATATCGCATAGGCCAGTTCATGTGTTGGATTCCAATTGTAGAAGTTCACTGGCGATTTCATCCAGGTCGTTAGGCGTGGGTTCGCCCCAGAAATTTCCGCTGAAAAGCTCGTCGCTGACTTGGGAGATCCTCGCTTCCAACGCGGTGAATCCCTGGTCCACTTCGTCGTTAACGAGTGCCGCCAGTTCAATGATGGGTTCGGTTGTCATCTCCGGAGTCTCCTGGGCCAAAGTCGCGGGGTTTGAGGAGAGCAGGGGTTTCACCAGAGTGCCCAGTGCAAAGAGCAGGACGATCGCTGCTGCCAGAGCGAGCAGGGGTTTGAAACGGCCCGCTGTGTGGCTGTTGGTGGACGTCGCCTGATGCTGTCGGGCAGCTTGATGAATCCGCTCCAGGGTTATTTCGCTCACGTTCGCATCATCGACGGGCAATGAAGCCGCTTCGCTTATCGTCGCATAGTCCTTGGCGAGGGCGCGCGCATCAGCGTTCTCCGCCAGCCAGTCTTCAAGCTCGACGGACTCCTGCTCGCCCAGTTCGCCACTTTGACGCAATAGAATGTACGTTTCCAGCTGTTCTTGTTTCATAGTACTTTCCTGTCGTTAAAATCTGCGTAGTCCGCTTTCAAAGCTTCACGGAGGTGGTTGAGTGCGTATTGCATCCGGCCCAGGGCCGTATTGATGGAGCAGTCCATAATGACCGCGATCTCCTTGAACGGAAGCTGACCTTCGGTACGCATCAAAAATACCTCGCGCTGTTCAAGCGGCAGGAGGTCGACGGCTGCACGTATGCGTTCGCCGAGCTCCAGGCCTTCTGTAATCCGAACCGGATCCAGTCCCGCAGCGGCCGTCCGGTCCTCGATGGCATTCTCGCCGTCGGCATCCCCATGGATGCTCGCGACGGGCTTTTTTTTGCGCGCCCGGTCGATGATGTGGTTGTGGGTAATCCGAAACATCCAGCTGAGGAATTTTTGATCCTTATAGCTGTCAAAACTTCGGATAGCCTTGAACCAGACCTCTTGAAATATTTCTTCCGCGTCACTTTTGTTCTCAATCATTCGCAGGATGTATCCGAAAAGAGGGCGCCGGTAGTGCTCCACCAGCAAACCCAAGGCGTTTACATCGCCGTTTCTGTATGCATCCAGCCACATCTTTTCAGGGGCATCCATTTGGTCTTCTAAAGGCATAACGGCTAGTGGTGGGCAATATTGTGTGAAATCTCCGGAAATTCACAAAAAAGAGCTTTGTTTTATTATCTTAGCGGTCGCTGCTCCATCGTTCGCCCTGCTCCAACACGGCGTATCGTTGGCCGAGCCCCTCACACTCCTCCTTGAAGAGGCGGGGTGAAGCGGTATTGAAGGCAAACATATCGTAATGGCACGGTATGACCACGCCTGCTGCGATCTGATCGGCAAGCTCGGCGGCTTCCAGCCCGGATAGGTTTCCCGCGACGCGGCGCTCCGGTTTGTTCCCATTGATGGGGAGGATGGCCACGTCCAGATCGTAGTGTAAAAGTCGGGCGGCGAGACCATCATAAAGCAGGGTGTCCCCGCTATGATAGAGGGCATGGTCGCCAAAGGTGAAGACGTACCCCAGGTATTTATGTCGTCCTTGTTCATCCTGATCGAGCGTGTTGTGCGCTGCGGGCAGGGCGTGTATGGTGAACACTCCCGCTTCAATCGATTGGTTCGCATCAATCGAGGTCAGGCGATCCTCGGGCACAGCCAGGCGTTCAGCCGCGAAAGCCTGGTTGGCGGCAGGCACGATTACGTCCATGGCTTCATTGACCCGCATGAGCGGAATGAGGGTTTCGGCATCCAGATGATCGGTATGGTTATGACTCGATGTGACTACGTCGATAAAATTGAGGTCGGCGGGTCCGATGACCTGCTCTGTGACGCGCACATGTGGTTTGTCGGTGTTCGCATATTTATGTGTGAGGGAATCAGACAGGTAGGGGTCAATCAGCAGATGCTGGTCCTGCCATTGAATCAGGAAACCGCTCTGGCCCAACCACCACAGATGGAATTGGTCCGATTGATCCCGGGCTTCGCGAATATCGGTCAGCAGCTCGGCCCCTTTTCTTCGGGCCGCTTTCATATCCCAAGCTCCTCGCGCACGAGACGGGCGCCCTCCACCATATGCTTCAGTTTCAATTTGGCGGCCCATCGGGCGGTCTGGCTGAGTCCGCAGTCGGGCGCGAGAGACAGGCGTTCGGGTGGTGCAAACGCCAGGCAGCGTTTAATGCGCTCAACGACATCTTCAACCGATTCGATGTAATAGCTTTTCACGTCGATAATGCCTACGGCAGCGTCCCGGGTCTGGGTGATCTGTTCCAGGATTTCCAGTTCAGCGAATTCCCGGCTGGCCATTTCGACATGTATTTCATCGACCTGCATGCCCAGGAACGCGGGGAACATGGGCGCATAGCTGCGCAAGCCCACCGCATGTCCTTTGAAATTGCCAAAGCACAGGTGAGTGGAGAGGTGGCATTTTCCGACGATTGGTTCCACCGTACGGTTAAAAATTTCGACAAAGCGATCCGGGTCTGCTTTGTGCGCGTAACAACTCATCGAGGGCTCATCCACGGTGATTTCGGTGCAGCCAGCCGCGACAAGGTCCTCCAGCTCTTTGCGGACCAGAGGCAGCAGGGCTTCCGTGATAGCATAGCGATCCGCATACTGTGCATTTGGCAGCAGGCGACCACTCAGGGTATACGGCCCGGGTACGCTGGCTTTCAAGGTCGGGCCGGCCGGCGCGAGTCGTTGCAAGCGTTTGAATTCCTCAACTGCACCCAGGCCGTCCGGCGCGGAGAGCGTGTCAACGATTTCATGCTTTCCGCGCTGATCGTGTGCCGGTGGCCCCCAGAGTCGAGGAGATCGCGCCTCCATTTTCAGGCCCTGAAGGAAGCCATAAAAGGAAAGGTTGAAGTCAAATCGCGTCTGTTCTCCGTCCGTGATGACATCCAATCCGGCCGAAACCTGGTCATGGATTGCGTTCACCACGGCATCGTCCTGCATCTCGGCGATGTCGTCCGCGCCAAAGGCGTCGAGGTGACGGCTGGAATATTCCAGCCAGCTTGGAAAAGGATAGCTGCCGATGACGGTCGTGCGCAGGGGTTGGTCTTGCATTCGATCTTTATGCGAATTATTCTTTGACCTGTCAAATCATGAACACGCGCTTCATCTATATGACCTCGGCAAGCCTCGAGGAGGCTCAACGTATCGGCCGCACCCTGGTCGAAGAATCCCTGGTTGCCTGCGTGAACCTGATGGAAGGTATGCAGTCCATCTACCGATGGGAAGGCGAGGTGTGCGAGGCCCGCGAGGTTGTTATCATCGCGAAAACGCACGCGGATAAAGTGGAGGCCTTGATCGCCCGCGTGAAGGAGCTGCACAGCTACGAATGCCCCTGTATTGTGGTACTGCCCGTGCTCGAAGGGAACCCCGACTATTTGAAATGGATCCGTTGTGAGACGGAGGGCTGAATCACGGTGATGATCGCTGGTCGTACACCGTAGTGATGTTGGGTCCGGAAATATATGCATTTTGCAGGTTATGCATGTCATCTACGAAGGCGAGCGCTTCGTCATTCACACCCGCTCCAGCCTCGATAAAAAGCGTCTCCAATTTCTGCATACGTGAAATGGTATAGATGCCCTGATTGTCATAGCTTCCCGGGCTCAGGTATAAGTGCTTAAGATTGGGCATGCGCGAAATGTGGGACAGACCGAGGTTCGTGAGTTTGTTCGATTTCGCAAAGTGAAGCGAAACCAGCTGACCCATGACCACGATGAGCTGAACCTGATCATCTGTGAGGTCCTGCGCTTCAAGGAGGAGCCCGGTCATTTTAGGCAGTTGGGCAAGTTCTTCCAGTCCGCCGCTTTGAAGTGAGAAGTTGGATAACGCCAGCCAGTTGAGGTTTTCGCACTCGCGCAGGCTTCGGATACCTTTGCCACTTATGGTGGTTTCGAGTAGGTTCAATCCTTGGAGCCCTTTGATGGAGGCCAGGTAGGTCATGCCGACATCCGTTACTTTGGTTTTGGATAGATCAATGATCGATAGATCCTTGATGAGATGCAGGTACTTCAAACCCTGGTTGGTAATCGCCGTGTCGCTCAGGCTGATATAGTCGGTCTGCAGGTAGTTCGCCATTTCGCGTAACTTCGTATCCGTGAGATCTTTTGCGGACCCGGCACGCGGCATGATTTTAATGTCACCAAAATAATTCAGGTCATTCAGGTGGGTAAAGGGATTGTGTTCATCCTTTACCGCCGACAAGGCATTTCGCTGTTCGACCACTTCGTATTTAACCACGCCGTCGTAGGTCTCGGTCGTTTCGATATACGTGCGCTTTTTTAACTCGAAGTCGAGCCAGGCATAGATGCCCCCGGCGGCGAGGGTCAGGACAAGGGTCCATACCACCGCGTGTTTTTTACGTTGCGATTTCATGATGAGCTACTTGATCGTATCAGTTGCCGACTCGCTTATCGTACTGGATGACCTCGAGGACAGCTAGCCGTAAATGCATGGCTACAGCGTTAACTACCCGTTGATCATATTCCCGAAGTCGTCTTCGGATATGACCTGGACACCGAGCGAGGTTGCTTTGGCAAGCTTAGAACCCGCTTTCTCGCCTGCCAACAGGAAATCCGTTTTGGCGGAAATGCTTCCACTCGCCTTGCCTCCATGTTGGCGAATCAACGCCGCCACTTCGTCGCGGGTGTACGTGCTCAGGGTGCCGGTTACCACGAAGGTTTTGCCCGTCAGGAGCTGGGATGCCCCACCGGTTTCGGCCGCTGCTTGTTGCCGAGTCAGGTTCACTCCGCGATCCCGGAGGCGTCCGACGAGGTCGCGCTTCGCGGGATCAGCGAAAAAGTCCTTGATGCTCTCTGCTACGATCGGTCCGATGTCCGGAAGCGCTTCCAGGACCTCGATCGGCGCTTGTGCGAGCTCGTCCAGACTCGAGAAATGTTCCTCGAGAATCTGGGAGGAGCGTTGGCCGACATGCGGAATGCCCAAACCATGGATGATGCGCCAAAGCTCGGCTTGCTTGCTCTTTTCCAGACCGGCCATCAATTTGTCTGCGGATTTTTCGCCCATTCGCTCCAACCTGGCCACCTTTTCAGCATCGAGCACATACAAGTCGGAAGGATCCTGAATCATCTTTTGATCGACGAGCATGTGAACGAGTGTTTCGCCGAGTCCTTCGATGTCCATGGCATTTCGGCGGGCAAAGTGGATGATGGCATTTTTAAGTTGCGGGGGACAGGCGCCATTGGGGCACCGCACGGCGACTTCACCTTCGCGCCGGATCACCGGGGTAGTACATTCCGGGCACTGCTCCGGCATGACAAAGGGCTTTTCCGTTCCGCTTCGCTTTTCCACCAGGACCCGGACAACGGCGGGAATGATTTCCCCCGCCTTCTCGATAATCACCCGGTCACCGATTCGAATATCTTTCCGGCGAATCTCATCCTCATTGTGCAGCGTAGCCCGACTTACCGTGGTTCCGGAAACCAACACCGGCTCCAGCTCTGCGACGGGGGTGAGGACACCGGTTCGGCCAACTTGAATGGTGATCTCTTTCAAATGGGTTTCTGCCTGCTCAGGCTCGTACTTGTACGCGATCGCCCAGCGGGGACTTTTGGAGGTGCTGCCCAGTTCTTCATACAGGCCGCGTTCATTCACTTTCACCACCGCGCCATCGATTTCGAAGGGGAAGTCGTGTTTGCGGGCTTCCAGTTCGTCGAGTTTGCCCAGCACAGCTTCCATATCCGCAACGACCCAGTGTACGGGGTGGGTCCGGAATCCAAACGTTTTCAGTTGCTGTAAAAGTTGCTCATGGGTGTCAAATTCAACCCCGTCCAGCTCGCCGGTTCCATAGAAAACGGCATCCAGCGGCCGTTCGGCCACCTTGCGCGGATCGAGCTGCTTTAATGAGCCGGCACAGGCGTTGCGCGGATTGGCAAATTCATCTTTCCCCCCTTCGCGACGTCGTTCGTTTAAGGCCTGAAAGCCCTCACGGGTCATGTACACTTCACCCCGCAACTCGAGGACCTTGGGAGGTTCCTGACTTTTCAGGACCATAGGGATCGAACGAATCGTTCGGATGTTCGCCGTGATATCATCACCGGAGCGACCATCTCCGCGGGTCACCGCAACCGCAAGCTTCCCTTTTTCATAGCGGATGGACAGGGCCACACCGTCGATTTTCGGTTCAACGACATAGCTGTACGATTTTCCCGACACCAATTTATGGATACGCTCATCGACCTCCATGATTTCAGTCTTGCTGTAACTGTTGGCCAGGCTTGCCATCGGGACGCGATGCACCACGGAGGTAAAGCCTTCGAGTGGGGCGCCTCCAACGCGTTGCGTCGGGGAGTCCGGGGGGATCAACGCTGGATGTGCTTTCTCCAGGGCTTCCAGCTTTTTGAGCAGGAGGTCGAATTCCTTGTCCGAGAGCTGGGGATTAGCCTCAACATAATACAAGTGGTTGTGACGATGCAGCTCCGTGCGAAGCGCCTCGATTTCCTTTTCTACTTCACCCATTGATACCACTCCGGTTTATGCCTTATCAGGCAAGGCAAGACGATGACCATGCAGGAGCCGGTAAAGTCGACGAGCAGGTCCCAGCGATCAGAAAAACGTCCATCGACTGAAGCCTGACGGACTTCATCCCAAGTCCCGTAGACCGTCGTCAACACGACGGCCATAAATACACATATCCACGGCTGCCATTTTTCCATGGCATAGGCTGCCCGAAATATCAAAAAAGAAAGCAGGCCGTAGACCATGAAGTGCATCACTTTATCAAAGAAAGGGAAGGGGGCATCAGGTAGCTCGGGACCGGTCACGCCACTCGCCAGATGAATGACGAACATCCAGGCCAGGGGGGCGGCACACGCGAGCACGCGTTCGATCATGCGCGGCATGTTCCCTGCGGTGTACATGGGAGAATACTTATTGGGTTCCGCGGGAAATAAGGCGCAGGAATTCTTCACGCGTTTTGGAGGATTCACGAAAACTTCCTTCCATCGCCGAGGTCACCATATTCGAGTTCTGCTTTTCGACCCCGCGCATCATCATGCACAAGTGCTTCGCTTCCATCACGACGCCCACGCCGTTCGGTTCAAGCACCTCCATCAGCGTCTCGGCGATCTGATGGGTCAACCGTTCCTGAATCTGCAACCGGCGGCTGAAGAGGTCCGCAATGCGGGCAAGCTTGCTCACGCCCAGCACCTTTCCATTGGGAATGTACCCGATGTGAATCTTGCCAAAGAAGGGGAGCAGGTGGTGTTCGCACAGGCTGTAGACCTCGATATCCTTCACGATGATCATGTCCCGTGCATCGACCTCGAACAGCGCCCCGTTCACGACATCCTCCACCTGCTGATCATAGCCCTGGGTGAGAAACTCCCAGGCCTTTTCGACCCGCTGTGGGGTGCGCTGCAGGCCCTCCCGATCGGGGTTTTCACCAATTTTGATAAGTAGTTCTCGAATAATATCCTGCATGCATGGCTCCTTTGAGCAGGGATCGTTAGCGGCTGGCGTCCAGTAATTCAACGCAAATGCAGCCACAAGCCGGATCTAAAGTGCGTCGTTGGTATAGATTGGCTCGTTGTCTGCTACTTGTGTGGCGAACCAAAGAGAACGCGTGGAAACCAATACTGAAAAAATCTATTTACGTACCGCTGAAAAGGAAATCGGCCCCTTCACGCTGGAGGAAGCCGCGCTTTGCCTGGCTACGGGGCAAGTGAAAGAGCTCTCTCCGGCTCGCTTGGAAGGCGAGGAAACCAGTCGTGCGCTGAAATTCCATCCCATCTACGCAAAGATGATAACGATTCAGGTCAAAATCCCCAAGCCGGATAAAAAAGCGGCGGGACCTAAACCCAAGCACATGGAGAGCAACTTTAAGCCGGAGACCAGTGGGAACGTAAAGGCCTTAATCATCATTCTCGTCTTGATCGCTTTGATCCCCCTGTCGAAATTCGGATTGGGATTGCTGTCGAATGGCAAAGCCAAAAAAGAGGCCGATGCATTTAATCTCGCATTCAGCTCCCAAGCCAGTGGGGACACGGCCGCTGCCCAGATGGCGTACGTTGCCATCCTCGAAGACGAAAAGAATGTAGAAGATGGCGATCTGCTGTACCGAGTTCGTACGCACCTCGCCGTTATTATCCTTGATAAGAATACGATGGGGGCCATCGGTCAGCTGAGGAAGATTCCGCGTGGTGTGGCGGTACCAAATGCCGATACCGAGTTTGCCAAAAACTTTTCAGGTCTGTTCTCAAAACAGCATCCCGGATATCAGCAAAGGTACTGGGATCACCGGAAGAAATTTCCGGATCATTATCCGGGCCTGGTAGCAGATGCCTGGTTGTACGCCGGAAAAATGCCGGGCATCAAAGCGAATCCCGGTGAGCGTCAAAAGGTGCTGCAGAAGATAAGTAGCCTCAATGCGAATCCGGCCGCGGTCACCGATGCTCAGGCCAGCGCATCTGAGCCTTCCAGCACCTGAGGTGTTACTTCAGGTCTACGCCACCCCACACAATGGTGTATTTTTCGCAATGGATGACCAGACTCTTGTAGTCATCCAACTTTACACCTGATGGCAAGGGGTACCGTTGCTCCCCCTTGGCGCTCTGCAGCTCGCCCACCAGTTTCCCCGTGGCCTCGACCGGATCTTTCTTCCCGAGTTCGCCCATCGGCTTGGCGTGGAGAAAGAGTTTAAGGTCCGGCCCCTTGGACGTCTTGAAATCCGATTGCAAAATCAATGAGGTGAGCCCTGCCTCTTCAACGATCTTCCAACTGCCCGAGGTCTTTTTGCTCTTGTTCACCCAGGTCTCTCCCGCGCGATGGATTTGCTCCGCCGATTGGGCCGAGGACAGGGTGATGAACAGGCTGGAGAGCATGATGAGTAGGGTGCGCATGAGAATTTCCTTCGTTTAGCTTCTTTTGCTGACTTTGTCGAAAAGGTCAGACTCACCTTACGCATTTAATCGTGTAAGGATCCGGTTCGTGTCTCGACTGCAGACACATGAGATTACGTGTAGCCTTGTGTGGACCTTTACAGAATCGGTATAAAGACATTCATGCTTCACGTTGAAGAAATTTGCACCAACCTGGCAATTGTGCTGATGGCGGTAGGGGTGCTGGTCATCATGTTGGGTGGGGTGAAAACACTCATCGGTTATGCGGTCTACGAATTCCGCCATCTATTCTCATTGAAAAATGAACTCGCCCTCGACGAGCTCCGCAGCAATTTTGGTGCGTATCTGTTACTCGGCCTGGAATTCTCTGTTGCCGCCGATATCATTGCAACCTTTGTCGAGCCGACGCAGGAAAAGCTCATTGCGCTGGTGGTTTTAGTGATCATTCGAACCCTGATATCCTATTTCATCGGCAAGGAACGCATCGAAGTCCGACAGGAGTTTGCCGAAGTGAACCACGAGGAAATGCTTTAATGCCTGATGATACCCGTCCCGTAGCCCTCGCGCCCCTGGGTGATATTCAGGATCGGAAACCCCACCACGCCAGAGTGGGGGGAGTCGACCTCGTCATCGTGCAATACGACGACAACATTACCGTCTTGTACGGACGTTGCGCGCATCGCGGTGCCTTGATGTCGGATGGGTATGTCGAGGGCAACAATCTCATCTGTGGCGTACACTACTGGGATTACCGCCTGGATACCGGCATCAGTGAATACAACAACGCCGAACAGCTGGCAAAGTTCACCTCCTGGGTGAAAGATGATCAGGTCTGGGTCGATGGCAATGAAATTGCCGCGTGGGAGCGGGAGCATCCGCAGCCGTTCAATCATGACAGCTACCAGGGAGCCTATCAGGATCCGACGGGCACGTCCGACGAACCCCATGTCAAACTTATCCGAAAACTGGCCAACGATGGGCTGGAAAAGATGGGGCATCACGGCCCGTCTGGTGCGATGGGCGTTTCCCGCAACGTGTTGCCCGCCTGGGATGACATCCAGTTTATCACTGCTCAGCTCCACAAGCTGCCTCTGTTGGATGAGGTGCCGGTTCACACTGGCGTGGTCATCGGACCCGCAGCTAAAAAACCGCTCCATCTGGATATTCCGCTGTTTGTCTCTGACATGAGCTTTGGCGCGCTTTCCGAAGAAGCGAAGGTCGCCCTGTCGAAGGGGGCCGAGCTGGCAGGCACAGGAATCTGCAGCGGCGAAGGGGGCATGCTGCCGGAAGAGCACGCTGCGAACAGTCGGTACTTTTACGAGCTGGCTTCGGGTCGCTTCGGCTTTTCCATGGAAAAGCTGGCGAAGGTCCAGGCCTTCCACTTCAAGTGCGGCCAGGCCGCGAAGACCGGCACCGGCGGTCATTTGCCGGGCAACAAGGTCCTGGGCAAAATTGCCGAAGTACGCGGACTCCCGGAAGGCGAAGCCGCGGTCTCGCCGGCTCGGTTTCCCGACTGGGACGACATCAAGTACTATATCGATTTCACCGCCCAGGTTCGTGAGTACACGGGAGGTATCCCGATTGGTTACAAACTCTCTGCTCAACACATCGAAAAGGATATTGATACCGCGGTAGAAGCAGGTGCCGATTACATCATCCTGGATGGCCGGGGTGGGGGCACCGGTTCCGCTCCACTGATCTTTCGCGACAACATTTCCGTTCCGACCATTCCCGCCCTGGCCCGGGCGCACAAACATCTGCTTGCACTGGGGGTAAAAGATCGGGTCAGCCTGATCATCACGGGTGGACTCCGGGTCCCGGCAGATTTCGCCAAAGCCCTGGCGCTGGGCGCTGACGCCATTGCCGTATCGAACGCCGCTCTGCAGGCCATTGGCTGTCTGGGCATGCGTGCCTGTCATACGAACAATTGCCCGGTCGGGATTGCGACCCAGCGCGAAGATCTGCGAGCACGTCTCGAAATCGGCATCGCCGCCAAACGCCTCGAGCGCTTTTTTAACGCATCAACCGAACTGGTGGGCGTGTTGGCCCGCGCCTGTGGCCATGATGACCTGACCCAGTTCAGTCAAGAAGACCTCACCACCTTTGATCGCGATATGGCTTACCTGACGGGCATTGCGTATGGTGGCGTGGTCCCTTTGTCATGAACGCAGCTGGAGAGATGTGAAGGACGTCGTGGAAATGGTATTAGGCATCACCGGGATTTACCTCGCACTTGGGTTGGTGTTTGCCATTCCCTTCGTGTTCAAAGGGGCCGCCCGGATCGATCCCGCCGCGAAGGGATCAAGCTGGGGTTTCAAGCTTTTGGTCATTCCAGGTGTGATGGCCCTATGGCCGTTGCTGGCCAGGCGGTGGCTGAGTGGAAAAACCCAACCTCCTGAGGAATGTGGGCCTCATCGCAACTGTGGCACCTGCAGCAAAGGTGGAGGCGCGTGAATCGTCCTCGGCGGATGGCGCATCGCGTCGTATGGTGGGTGATCCTGGTGGCCGTCCCGGTCTTTATTTATGTCGCCATTACCGGACGCCAGCCCATTGAGCCCATGGACGCTCTGCCGGACCTGAGCATCCCGGTGACGGGAGACCAGCAGCCATGAGTCACGCGTATAAAGCCGTCGGATGGAACCGCCAGAAGAAGATCTACGACCGCATCCTGCTGGCGGGCGTGCTGCTTTACCTGGTGCTCTTTGTTGGTTTAGGCATGGTCTTGAATCCGAGTGCCGCGATTGAGACCATGTTGATTCGCGGACTGGGAACATGCGCGTTTGTCCTGTTGCATTTGATCCTGTCCATTGGACCCATGGCCCGGCTGGACCGGCGATGGTTACCGCTCCTCTACAACCGACGCCACATGGGCGTAACCCTGTTCATGCTGGGCTTGTTGCATGGGTTGTTTGCGCTGGTGCAGTACCACGGCTTTGGCGATACCAACCCTCTGGTGAGTTTGTTCTCAGCGAATACAAATTTCAGTAGCGTCTCCCAATTTCCGTTTCAGCCTCTGGGCTTTTTTGCCCTGGTGATTCTGTTTCTCATGGCCGCCACCAGTCATGATTTCTGGCTGGCCAATCTTTCCGCTCCGGTGTGGAAGAGCATTCATATGCTGGTCTATCTGGCGTACGTTTTGTTGCTGGCGCACGTCTTCCTCGGCTTCCTCCAGGCCGAGACCAGTCCGGTGCTGACCGGGCTGTTTGCCTTGGGAGCGGCCTGGATCAGTATCATCCACGTGATTTCGGGGAATAAAGAGGCCCGGATGGATCGGGAAGGTGATTTCAGAAAAGACGAAGACGGTTATCTGGAGGTTTGTGGCATCGATGAAATTCCGGAGATGCGTGCAAAGGTCTTCGTCCTCTCAGGGGACCGCGTGGCGGTGTTTAAATACGAGGGGAAGATTTCAGCGATCTCCAACGCCTGCCAGCATCAGAACGGCCCCCTGGGTGAAGGCCGAATTATCGGTGGTTTCGTCACCTGTCCCTGGCATGGCTATCAGTACGAGCCCGATACGGGTTTGTCGCCGCCACCCTTTACGGAGAAGGTGCCGACCTTTAATGTGAAGGTTGTAGCCGGTCGGGTCTGGGTCGATCCAAACCCAAATCCTGCAGGCACGCGGGTCGAACCCGCGTTGGTCCAACCGGAGGCCGGGTCATGAGTCGAAAAGGGGAGGACGATTTCTACGTCGGGTACATGAAGACGGCTCCCGCAGCGCTAGGCGCGGTCATGCGGAAATGGGTGGTCCTTATGATCATCATTACGGCGATTGTTGCCACGGCGATAAGCCTCAGCCAAAAGCCTTTTCGCACAGGCGTTTTCGAGTTTGGAACGGTCGACGCCTACCTCGGAATCGTTCGACTGGACCCCGTGCCCGTCGCCATGGCCAACAAGCGATGGGCGGACGTGTCGTTTGACGAAAAGCCGTACTATCTCCTGGTGAACCAGGGGAAATTCGGCGCGGCAGCACTTTTTGAAGGCATGGATGGCGCGTGCGTCAGCTTTGACGCTACCCGGATCTATCGCGATGGACAGCAAATGCTGGAAGTGGTTCCGGGTTCCGTGGTGAAGGACGGGGCGTCCTTCACGGATGACGCGCTGACCCGTGTGATCGGACAACATACCTTTCGCGGCGAAATCGTAGACAGTAAGTGTTACCTGGGCGTCATGAATCCCGGCAACCTGAAGACCCATAAGGCCTGTGCGATCCGCTGCATATCCGGCGGTGTTCCGCCTGTGCTGGTGGTTCGTGATATCGATGACGACGTACGCTACCTCATCCTCATTGGACCCAACGGCGAAGCCATGAACGAGCATGTGCTGGATAAGATCGCCGAGCCAGTCGAGATTTCAGGAACCGTCGAAGAGCGGGGCGGTTTTTTTTATCTGCGAGCCGGCCCCGATGCGATCAAGCGAATGTGACGGGAACGGTTAGGCCGCTCTGTAGCATGGCTGTCCCCAGCCGTGGCCCCATATCCGACATTCATACGGTCGTGCACAATTGAACTGCACAGGACGGAAGTTTTTGAGGGGTGCTTTTGCTGTCCCCGGGTGCAAGGGACATGGGGGACAGATAACGCCAAGCAACTCCTGCCTCGTCGCAAGGCTTTTATCTATCCTACGTTGGGCTTAGTCGCCCATACCGAAGGTCATGTGCTTCAGGCCGGCGGCCTGGCATGCATTCATGACATCGACCACGCGCTGATGCAGGGTGTCGCCGGTAGCCTGGATGGTCACCAGGGCCTTGGTCTGCTGGCTGTCGCTGGCTTCTTTGTACTTTTTCAACGTAGCGACAAGGCGGGGCAGGTCACGACCGCCGTCGGTTCCAAATTGCTCGTTGTTCAGGAACACCAGGCCTTCCGCATCCAGATCAATGATCTGTTCGGCGGGCATTTTGACTTCCTTGGATTGCTTGACCGTTCCCGGGAGCTGGATGCCGATGTCGGACTCGGGAAGTTTGAGCGTCATGGTGACGATGAAGTAGATCAGCAGCAGGAAAACCACGTCGATCAACGAGGAGATTTGCAACTCCTCGCTGGCTTCATTCAATTCGTCTGATCCGTCTTCAAACATAACGCGTCACTTGGGTGCTGCAGGGTCTTTCTCGAAGGTGGCAAAAATGATTTCTGATGCGCCGACACTGGCGCAGCCTTTCATGACATCGCGCACATGCTCGTGGCGAACCCCGGCATCCGCACGCAGAAAGATTTTCAGGTCGGGCAGTCTCAGTTTCAGATCCTTGATGCGCTCGGTCATCCGCTCAAGCTCATATTTCTCCGTGCCCAGCCAGACCTGGCCATCCTTATCCACGGTCACATTCTGACGGTGGATAGGCTTTTTCTCCATCTTGGCGTTCGACGCGATCGGGACATCGATCGTGATCTTTTCCATCTGCTTCTGGCTTGAAGTCACCATGAAGAAAATAAGTAAGAGGAAGACCATGTCGATCATGGGGGCCATGTCGACTTCGTCGTCGCGCGCATTTTCTGGGAGTTGCATGCCGGTTTAGATCACTTCGTTATGGACCACGCCGATGTTTCCGGAAACCGCACCGGTTTCCAGGGCATTGGAAAGCTTGCCGATGTACTGGCCGAGAATGGACATGGTTTCCGCAAAGTTGTTTTTGAAGAAGAAGTAGAACAGCATGGCCGGGATCGCGATGACCAGTCCGGTTGCGGTTGTCATCAAGGCTTCACCAATGTTTCCGGCAATGGCGTCGCCGCCGCCGGCCGCGCCGAGGGAGAGGTTCTGGAAGGCCTTGATCATACCGGATACCGTACCGAGCAGTCCGAGCATGGGCGAAACCGCGCCAATGTTTGAGAGATAGTTAATGGCCTTGATGTAACGGGTCATCTGAGAGCGTCCGGCCTGCTCAAAACCTTGTTTGACGCTTTCCGGATTAATCTCGTCCGTCACGATACGCTCGAGTCCACCATCGACCACCGCAGTGAGGATGCTGGGTTGTGATCGGCAGAGCTCCATACAGGACTGGATGTCTCCGGCGGCCATCAGCTGTTCAATCTGGGGGAGCAGATCGGGCCGGAGCAGTTTGTCACGGTTGAAGATCATAAAATTCCGAACCACCAGAGCCACTACCGCGACCGAGCATGCGGCTAGGGGAAACATGAACGGACCACCTGCGAGGATCATTTCGAGGAAGGTCTGGGTCTTGGGGCCAGCTGGTTGAGCAGGTGTCGCGGCCGGGGCCGTCACATTGGGCTCCTGGGCAAAGGTGTTGGCTATCGGGAGGATGGTGAACAGCATCATGCCCATGAGCAGCAGGACTGCCATCGTGTTTGACTTCAATTTCATGACTTTCGTCTCCTGGGTTATCCGGAAAAGGTACCGCCTTTTAAACGGAAGGTGTTAATCAAGTAAAGTAGGGGTTTTGTGAATCTTGCCGGGATCTTTCGCCCGCTCGGCGGCTGCGGCGGCTTTCTCCGCTTCCAACTGAGCTTCATATGCGGTGTTACGCTTTTCAATTTTGGGCTTTGCGTCAAAGGCTTTCAGCGCCCATTGAGAATTCTGGGCCACGATATCGATTTCCTCGGTGATCTGGAGGGCCACCGGATAGTTCGTATTGCCATCGTAATACTCCATCGAGCGATAGAGGCCTGCTGGCATCCACTCAAAATCCTTGCTGCCGTAGGCGATCAGCTGGGCATTGTATTCGGCCGCCTGTTTCCAGTTGTTGGTCGAAAGATGCATGGTAGTCATGGAATGCTGCCACATGGTCGCGAGCGGATCCTTGCGATGGATCGGCTCCATCTTGTCCAGCATCCGCACCGTAAGGTCGGCCTTGCCCATGGCCTGCAGGGAGAGGATCTTCATGAGCTCCGCTTCAACAAAAT
>JBLIND010000011.1:0-38302 GCA_047639095.1 Candidatus Omnitrophota bacterium
GCACGGCATCGGTAAGAAGGATGACAAGTGGTCGGTGGCCTGGCGGAATATTAAGATCAAAGAGCTGTAGGCTGGAGCGAGATAATTTGATTAGGCGGGCCGCTTGGCCCGCCTTTTTTATGGTGGCACCACGAAGGGTGGGGTTGCGGGGAACCACGAAATACGCGAAAGGGAGGGTGGTGGAGGGGACGAGGAGGACGAGGGTGGTGGAGGTGAGGAGGAGGGGTGAGGGAGGATGGACGCGGATGAGGAGGGCGGGTGTTTGGCTGGTTGGATCGTGGAGGAAAAGTTGGGGTGTAAGGAAGAAGGGCTGGGACCGATAGATATAGATGAAGATGAATGAAAACCAGATGGGTGAGGCGGTGATGGATTTGGCCTTGAGGTATAGGAGGGGTGGGGTTAATATGGGACGTGGGCTTCGGACCGGGTGTGTCGGGGGCATGAACACGCATCGGGTTTGTTATACGACTGCAACTTACGCTCTCCGGCCTTCTCTACCTTTCCTTGCTACGTTCGTAGTCCCCTCCTCTACCCGAGCCTCTAAATCTGTTGAATGCGAATTCGTCGTAACAGGATGTGCAGCATGACTGAACTAAGACAGAACGCGGAACGACTCCCCTGGTATAAAGAAATATTTTATGAGCGGGAGAATGCGGCTTTATTGACGGCGTCTCCGTTGATTGCGGTTCACCTGGCCTGCATCGCGGTGTTCTGGGTGGGGATCAGCTGGATGGCGGTGGCGGCGTGCGCGGTGACGTATTTCGTGCGGGTGTTCGCGCTGACGGCGGGGTTTCATCGGTACTTCAGCCACAAGGCGTTTAAGACGAGCCGGCTGTTTCAGTTCGTACTGGCGTTTCTGGGGACGTCGGCGGGTCAGCTGGGGCCGCTGTGGTGGGCTTCGCATCACCGGACGCATCACGCCTACAGCGATACCGAGCGGGATGTGCATTCGCCGGTGTTCAAGGGCATGTGGTGGTCGCACGTGGGCTGGGTGCTCGGGGGGCATTATAACGAGATCGATTTTAAGCGGATCAAGGATTTCCTGAAGTTCCCGGAGCTGCGGCTACTCGACCGCTTTCATGTGATTGCTCCGCTGGCCCTGGGTTTCAGCCTGTATTGGACCGGGCGGGGCCTGGCAGGTGCGGGGTTTCAGACCTCGGGCTGGCAGCTGGTGATCTGGGGGTATTTCATCAGCAGCGTGCTGGTGTATCACGTGACCTTCTGCGTGAACAGCGTGACGCACATCGTCGGACGTAAGCGGTTCCGGACCAAGGATGAGAGCCGGAATAACTGGCTGGTGGCGATGCTGACCATGGGCGAGGGCTGGCATAATAATCATCATCGGTATCCGGCATCTGCGCGGCAGGGGATGTACTGGTGGGAGATCGATGCGAGTTATTACGTGTTGCGGGTATTGGAGCGATTGGGTGTGGTTTGGGATCTGCGAAAGTATCCTGCGAAGATGTTCGAGGAGGCGCTGGAGTTGAAGGACGAGATGCGAGCGGAGATGAAGCGAGCGAAGGTGTAGGGACCCTGGCGTAGCACGGAATATCTTCCGGCTCCTTGGGAGGGTGGCGAAGGACAGGGGGACGGCAGGGGACTGCCATACTACGCGCGAGACATGGGCCGGGCTAAAGCCCATGCTACGGCGCGGGACGCGGTTAGGGAAATGGCTTAGGTGAGTTTCCAGCCGGGGCGGTAGGTGCGGCCGAGGAATTTTTCGGCTTCGGGGGCGTTGGGGAATTTCATGTTTTTGGCGTCCCATTCGAGCTTTTTACCGGCGCGATAGGCGACGTTGCCGAGGTGGTTGGCTTCAGTGAGGGGACCGGCGTAGGCGAAGTGGCAGAGGGGTTCGGGGCCTTCGCCTTTGCAGGCGCGAATCCATTCGGCCTGTTGGCCGGGTGAGGGATCGATGGAGTGTTCGGGGCGTTCGTAGTCCTTGTATTTTGCATCGGGCAGGAGGAGGAGCTTGCCGTAGTCGGCCAGCAGCATGCCTTCGCTGCCGATGAAGAGCGTGCCGTCGCCCCACTTGGGAATGCCGCCATCGTGCCAGATTTTGGGCTTCTCGGAGCCCTGGTACCAGGTGTGTTCAACGGCGGGATAGCCGTCCCCGCGGGCTGCGAAGGTGTATTTGACGCTCATGGACGCCGGGGCAATGTCGTGATGGGGCGCGGGCCCGCTCAGGGGTTCGATGGTGAGGGGAACATCGAGTTTCAGCGCCCACCAGGGCAGGTCGTTGCGATGGCTGCCGAGGTCGGACATGGTGCCGTTGCCAAAATCCCACCAGCGATACCAGCGGGGACCGGGAAAGTAATCGGTATGGAACGCGCGCTCGGGGGCGGGTCCGATCCAGAGGTCCCAATCCAGTTCGGGGGGAATCGGCTTGCCCGCCTTGGGCGTGTCCTGGCTGGACATGATGTCCCGATTCTTCTTTGCATCTTCGGCGGACTGCCAGCCCCAGGCGCGGCTCACCCAGGTGTGGACTTCCGTTACCGGGCCGATGGCTCCGGCCTGAATGAGCTCGACGACGCGACGGTAATTTCCGCCAGCATGAATCTGGGTGCCCATCTGGGTTTGCACGCCAGCTTTCGCGGCGGCTTCGGTGATGATCCGACACTCGTGAACATCGCGGGTGAGCGGCTTCTCGCAGTAGACGTGTTTCTTGGCCTGAAGCGCGGGGAGGGTGGCGAAGGCGTGGGTGTGTTCGGTGGTGGAGACCACAATGGCATCGATGTCATCGAGCTTGTTGTAGAAGTCGCGGAGATCCTTGTAGGTGCGCGCATTGGGTGCAGTTTTTAACGCGCCTTTGAGGCTGTTGGCATTCACATCGCAGAGGGCGACGATGTCTTCGTTCTTGCAGGCGTTGACGTGGGATCCTCCGCGACCGCCGACGCCGATGAGCCCGATGCCGAGTTTGCCATTGGGCGATTTGCATCGGGTGATGGCGGGAAACCCCAGGGTCGCGGTTGCGGCGGTGGTTTCGATAAATTTGCGACGCGAAAGGCGGGAGGAAGCGGACGGTTTATTCATAACGTAGTTCTTTCTACAATGCGTGTTTTATATCGGGTACCCGATGGACATGGTGCCTGATTGGGCAGATTATGGCGAATAAATTTGCCGGGGCTGTCACGCGTAGTCTTGCAGACGAGGGAATCGAACGTTTTGCATGTAAGTTCGCGGGCGCAGGGGCGATACGTAGTGCATATGTATACCCTGGAGATCATGTGGCCCGTGTTGGTCGGAGCGTTGGTGCTGATGAGTGCGCTGTACCTCGTGGCGTGGAAGAAAAAGGACGCGGGCCTGGTGGATCTCGGTTGGACCCTGGGGATTGGCTGTGCCGCGCTCTATGTTGCATGGCGGTTGGATGGGGGTATTAGGGGCTGGATGATTGCCGGTCTGGCGGCGCTGTGGGCGTTTCGTCTGGGGAGTTTTCTGTTCGCGCATCGGATCCGAGGGGAGCACGAAGATGCGCGTTATCAGGCCTTGCGGGAAACGCTGGGGTCAAAGGCCGAGCCGGTCTTCTTTGGCATCTTCCTGTTTGAGGGCCTGCTGGTGCTGATCTTTTCGCTGCCGATTTATGCGGCCCTGAGTCTTCCGGTCGAGCTGCGGGTATGGGACGTGATCGGCTTGGCCTGGGGCCTGTCCGCGATTCTCGGCGAGCGGCTGGCGGATCGTCAGCTGACGGCCTTTCGCCGCGATCCCGCGAAGGCGGGACAGGTCTGTCGCGATGGGCTCTGGGGGTATTCGCGCCATCCCAATTATTTCTTTGAGTGGCTCTTTTGGTGGGCCTTTGTCTGGGCATCAGTAGGTAGCAGTATGATCTGGCTGTCCTTGCTGGGTCCGGTTTTGATGTTGATGTTTCTCTTTAAAATCACGGGCATCCCGTATACCGAGAAGCGCGCACTGAAGTCGCGCGGGGAGGCCTATCGCGTGTATCAACAAACGACGAGTATCTTTATTCCGTGGTTCCCAAGGAAAACGGTTTGAGCCTTCAGATGCAGAGCAAGAAGGGATCTTTATGATCCTCGAACAAAAACGTCCTGAACGCATTGCCGTGGTGGGAGCGGGTGTCGCGGGCCTGACCACGGCCTGGCTGCTTTCGAAGCAGTATCACGTCACGCTTTACGAGAAGAATGACTACGCGGGTGGACACACCCGGACGATTACGGTGCCAGAGGGTCCGGATGCCGGTACGCCGGTGGATACGGGATTCATTGTCTTGAACGACCGGAATTACCCCTTGCTCAATCGGCTGTTGGATCGACTCCAGGTCGAGCGTCGGGACAGCGATATGTCCTTCAGCTATGCCTGCGAACGGTCGGGCTACAGCTATGCGGGTTCGAACCTGAAAACGATGTTCGCGCGAAAAAGGAATCTCGTGAATACGGCGCACTGGGGGATGATCAAAGACATCCTCAAGTTTAACAAGGTTGCGACCAGCGAGCTGCAGGAGGGCCGGATCAATAGCGACACCCTGGGTGACTACCTGGGACGTCATCGCCTCGGCATATCGTTTCGGGATCATTACCTGTATGCCATGGGGTCGGCCATCTGGTCTGCACCGAGTGCGGACATTGCCAACTTCCCGGCTCAGCCCTTCATCCACTTTTTTCATAACCACGGATTGCTGGGGATCAAGGATCGGCCGCAATGGCGGTACGTGTATGGCGGGAGCCAGACCTATGTGAAGAAGATCCTGGGTGATATGCCCCAGGCGGTTCGGTTGCAGCAGCCGGTGCAAGGCATTCGTCGCACCGCGGAGGGGGTTTCGCTTCACCTCGCGGATGGCGAAGCGCATACCTACGATCGCGTGATCGTCGCCGCACATGCGGACGAGGCACATCGCATGTTGCTGGAGCCCACGCGGGCCGAAAATGAGTTGCTGGGGGCCTGGAAGTACCAGGCCAACGATGCGGTGTTACATCACGACGAACGCGCGATGCCGGAAATTAGGAAGGCCTGGGCTTCGTGGAATTTCATGCGGGAAAAACAGTACAACGAAGCGGTTCCGGTGTCGGTGACTTACGACATGACCCAGCTCCAGCGGCTGCGGACGAAGCACAGCTGGTTTGTCAGCTTGAACCGCACCGGGGTCCTCGATGAGGCCAAGGTGGTCGATCGGAAGACATTTATGCATCCGGTATTTTCCTTTGATTCGATGCATACGCAATCGCGCCTGCCGGGCTTGAATGACGATGATCGGATTTCGTTTTGTGGGAGCTATTTCGGGTTTGGTTTTCACGAAGATGCGGTGCGATCGGCCGTGGATGTAGCCAAACGATTTGGAGTCGCGCTCTGAACTCTGCGATTTATCGCGGGGAGGTCATGCATCACCGCTTGAGCCCGCTGGAACACCATTTCCGGCATGCCTGCTATTTTTATGCCTTCGACCTGGCGGAGCTCGATGAGCTCGATCGCACGGTCAGTGGTTTCGGATACAATCGTCGCCAGCCGATCAGCCTTCGCGACGCGGATTTCCTCGAGCGGACCGATGAGAGCCTGACCACCAAGGTGTATCGCCTGCTGGAAAAGCAGGGCCTCTCCAGCAAGACCAAGCAGGTACAGCTCATTACCTCCGCGCGTTATTTCGGTTATGCGTTTAACCCGGTGAGCTTTTACCTGTGCTTTGATGCCCAACGTCGCCTGCATGCGATGATCGCGGAGGTGAACAACACCTTTGGCGAGAAGCATGTGTACGTGCTTTCCGATTTTGTCCGCGAAGGCCTGGTGATGAAGCCGCGCCGCATGGAAGCGAAGGTGTTTCATGTGTCGCCTTTCAATGCCATCGAAGGGGAATACGCTTTTGCGGTGCGCATGGAGGATGATCGCCTGCGGGTTGATATCAACCTGCATGTGGATGGTGAACCGGTTCTCCTCACCTACTTGTCCGGCAAACGTATACCCCTCTCCAGCAGCTCCATGTGGCGGACCACCGCGGGCCTGCCGTTGCGCGCTTTTCTCACCATGCCGCGTATCCTGTTGGAAGCGGCGAAACTCCATTGGATTAAATCTATGAAGGTCTATACCAAACCCCATCCGAGCAGTGCGATGACGACGGGGCGCAAGCCTCGCCTGATGGAAAAACTCTACGCGAAAGTCCTGTTCGGGATTTTTAATCACATCGAAGAAGGGCAACTGATCCTGGAGATGCCAGATCGGCGCACCTTTACCTTTGGTGATCCGACGCGGGGTTCCACCCAGCAGCTGCAGGTTTTGAATTACGCGTTTATCAAGCGCGTGCTCACGGGAGGCCCCGTGGCGTTTGGCGAAGCGTATGTCGATGGGGATATCGACTCCGAGGACATCACCGGTGTGCTGGAACTCTTGATAGCCAACGAGCAGATCATTCGGGCCTCCTTTGAGCGCGTGAGCGATTTCGCGCAGAAAGCCAATCGGGCGCTGCACCTCAGCCGGCACAACGATCGGAAAAATGCCCGGGAGAATATTCAGGCGCATTACGACCTCGGGAATGATTTTTATCAGACCTTTCTCGATCCGACGATGACCTACTCGAGTGGGCTCTTTCGCAGCGAATCGGACAGCATGGAGGACGCGCAGCACAACAAGTTGCAGGCGATGATCGAGAAAGCGGATATTCAGGCGCATCATCACGTGTTGGAAATTGGCTCCGGCTGGGGTAGTTTTGCCATCGAAGCTGCTCGGAGCACCGGCTGCCGCGTGACCTCGATCACGCTTTCGGACGAGCAATGTACGTTGGCGCGCGAGCGGGTACGCGAAGCGGGCCTGGAGGATCGGGTGGAGATTAAAATTTGCGATTACCGCGATGTGGAAGGGACGTTTGACCGCGTGGTCTCAATCGAAATGCTGGAGGCGGTCGGGCATGAATACTTTGGCGCGTACTTCGCCAAGATCCAGGAGGTGCTCACACCGGAGGGTCGGGCGGCGATCCAGGTGATCACGATTCCGGATGAGCGGTACGAGGCGTATCGCAGCAGTTGTGATTGGATACAGAAATACATCTTCCCGGGCGGGCTGTTGCCTTCCTTGGATATCCTCCGTCGCAGCATCGCAGATGCGCGCACCCTGGTCTGGGAAGGCGAGGAGAGCCTCGGGCTGCATTATGCGCGCACCTGTCGGGGCTGGCGGGAAGCGTTTGTGGCGCATGGCGATGCGGTTACCCAACGGGGCTTCGATACCGAGTTCCAGCGCAAGTGGGTGTATTACCTGAGTTATTGCGAGGCGGGGTTTACGCGCGGGTATATCGATGTGCATCAACTGGTCCTGACCAAAACGTCGGTGCTTGAGCCGGTTGGGATTCTCTCGTAGCGAGCGGGCTTTACATCGACAGCGTGTAGCCTGCTGGTTATAAGCGGGCATGGGGAATTATCGCCTGGAGATGCCGCTGTTCCGCCGCGAGCTGCTTGAGCTCGCAGAACAGCAGCGCCTGTACTGGATTCGGGCTGCTTACCTGATTGGCCTGGGCATTCTTTATTACTTCCTGATTGCGCCTGAACTTGCGGCCGATTCCGGGAAGCCGGTGCAGGGCTATGGTCGCGTCGTCTTTAACATGATTTCGATCTTCCAGGCGCTCGCCGTATTTTTTGTGCAACCCGTTTACGCGGGCAGTGCCTTCACCGAGGAGAAAGAGGGCGGGACCATGCCGCTCCTCATGGCGAGTCCCATGTCGCTGGCCCAGATCATCGGGCAGAAGTATCTCAGCCGGACCTTGCCGGTCGTGTCTTTCGTTTTTCTCACCATGCCCTTTTACGCCATGGCGTATGCGCTCGGCGGGATCGCCACGCAGGACATCCTGATCAGTGGGATGTTTATGTTGACCTTTTCCATGAGCACGGCGGCCATCGGCCTGAGTTGTTCCGCACGTTTTGCGCACACCCAGAACGCTCTGATTCATACGTATGTGCGCAGCGCCCTGTCCCTGTTGGTGATTTTACCCTTCCGTGAATGGGCGATCATTCCGGGTTTGATCGTCACGATGGCCTTCCTGTTTCGCTGCTGGCAGTTTCTGCCTCGTTACGCATTTCCGCCGCCCGGGTTGGACGAGCGCAGCGACCGCGAAGGCGAGTGGGGGTTTCCGTATCGAAAAGTCTTCAAGCGCCGTAAGCCACCGCGGGATCATCCGGTCACCTGGCGGGAGGTCCAGCTGTTCCGGGCGGGGGTAAAGCTTCGCAAAGACTTGATGACCATCGTGGCGACGCTTTGTACGATGATGGCGATACCCTTGCTTTTTTCGGATAGCGAAGAGGACCTGGCTTTTCAATTCGTCTTTTATGGTTTCGCCGCCGGGATCTGGTTGCTGATCGCCCTGGACATGTTGGGTTTTGGCAGCGCGACGTTTAATCGAGATCGACAGAACGGCGTGCTGGCTCTGCTACTGGCATCGCCGATTACGGCGAAAGATATCATCCTGCAGAAGGTCAAGGCTCAGCACACCTGGACCAAGCTCACGCTCGCAAGCTTGTCTTTTGTGTACCTCATTCGATTTCTTAAAGGCCTGCTCCGCCTGGGGGAGGTGACCGTATTTGATGTAGGGCTGACCGCACTGGCATCGGTGCTTTCGATGGCGATCTTCTCCTGGTTTCTGTGCTGGTTCGGCGTGCTGCTGGGGTTGTTGATCCGTCAACGGATTCGCGCCCTGGTCACCGCGATAGGGATACTGCTGGCGAGCCACATGATTCCTCACGTGCGCGTGGGTTTTCTGGAGGTGGCCCTCGCAGGCTATCCCGGCATATTGCTGGAGGACTCGCCCTGGGAGTGGGCGGGTGTGTATATCGCGCTGTTGGTGTACCTCATGCTCGCGGAAGGCATGAGGCGCTATTGCCTGTCGCGTGCGCGCACCCTGCTCGAAAGCATGGTGTGACGCAGCGAATCAGCTTTCCGACTTGGCCATGCGCTTGCGCAGGCTTGGATCCAGGATCTTCTTCCGCAGACGGAGTGCCTTCGGGGTCGCCTCGACGTATTCGTCGGTGGAGATGAATTCGAGCGCTTTTTCCAAGGACATCTTGATCGGGGGTTCGAGCATGATGGCCTTGTCCGTACCGGAGGCGCGGACGTTGGTCAACTGCTTGGTCCGGGTCGGATTAACCGGTAAATCCTCCGAACGGGCGTTTTCCCCGATGACCATACCGACGTAGACATCATCCTGCGGACCGATAAACAGTTTGCCGCGCTGCTGGATGGTGTCCAGGGCATAGCCGGTGGCGACGCCATCGGCGGCACATACGAGAGTTCCGTTGTTCCGGCTGGGGATGGGACCACAAACCTTGGCGTATTCTTTAAACAGGTGACCGGAGATGCCATGACCGCTGGTGGTGTTGGTCAACCAGCTTTCAAAACCGATGAGTCCACGGGTAGGGATGATCGCCTCGAGCATGACGGTTTCCGTCTGGTGGACCATGTTGGTGATTTCCGCTTTGCGGGCGGCGAGGTTCTGGAGGACGTCACCGAGGTTATCGTTGGGCAACTCCACCCAGAGATTTTCGTAGGGCTCGAGTTTCACGTCGCCCTCGTAGCGGTAGATCACCTGGGGGCGGGATACCATGAGCTCAAAACCTTCGCGGCGCATGGTTTCCACGACCACGGCAATTTGCAGCTCGCCCCGGGCGCTGACGTTATAGGAGTTCAGCTGTTCGCTCTCTTCGACTTCCAGGGAAACGTTGGTGCGGGTTTCGCGGATCAGTCGATCGCCGATGGCGCGGGCGGTGACGAATTTACCTTCTTTGCCGGCGAACGGTCCGTCGTTCACACAAAAC
Organism: Candidatus Omnitrophota bacterium; assembly: GCA_047639095.1. Taxonomy (GTDB): domain Bacteria; phylum Verrucomicrobiota; class Kiritimatiellia; order SS1-B-03-39; family UBA6053; genus JAPYUI01. The sequence goes on from JBLIND010000011.1 coordinate 9,732, forward strand.
TGCATTTGAATAGTTGGGGGATCGATTTCCACGAACGGCAAGGGTTCCTGATCCGGATTGCCGGCGAGGGTTTCGCCGATGTTCAGTTCGTCGAAGCCCGCCAGTCCTGCGATTTCCCCGGTGGTCGCTTGCTCGTCCTCGATTACGCCCATGCCGGTGAACTTGTAAATTTTGGTGATCTTGGCCGGGGTGCGTTTGCCCCCTGCGCCGATACGGGTGATGGCGTCACCGATTCTGACCGAACCGCCGGAGAGTTTACCGACGCCGATACGGCCGACGTAGTCGCTCCAGTCGAGGTTGCTCACGAGCATCTCGAAGGGCCCATCGGCATTCACTGAAGGCGGGGGGATATGTTTGATCACGGTTTCGAACAGGGGGCTCATGTCCTCGGGTTCGTCGTCCGGATTGTAGAGCATATACCCATCGCGGGCGCTGCCATAAATGAAGGGGGAGTTAAACTGGTCTTCGCTGGCATCCAGCTCCATCAGCAGCTCGAGCATTTTGTCGTGCATGCCCAGGGGATCGGCAAATTCGCGGTCGATCTTGTTCACGACGACGATGAGCGGCAGGTTTTGCGCGATGGCTTTGCGCATGACGAAGCGGGTCTGCGCCTGGGGGCCTTCCTGCGCGTCTACGAGCACGAGTACGCCATCGACCATCTGAAGGATGCGTTCGACTTCGCCGCCAAAGTCGGCGTGTCCCGGCGTGTCGACGATGTTGATGGTCACGTCATTCCATTTGACCATCGCGTTCTTCGACTTGATGGTGATGCCCTTTTCCTTTTCGAGGTCCATGGAGTCCATGGCACGATCCTCGACCGCTTGATTGTCGCGGTAGGCGCCAGCTTGCTGGAGGATTTTGTCGACCAGGGTGGTTTTACCGTGGTCAACGTGGGCAATAATACCGATATTTCGTATGGATAAGCTCATGGGGTGCGGAACGTACGTGCTTTCTTTTCATCAGCAAGCCAATTTGATTGTTGTTTTTGCGCTATCGGTTCGGGTTGAACGCCCCGGATCATCGTATATTTCCAAAATCAGCCGTGTTCTGGTAGAATATTTCCCTGTCCCCGTGCGTTGTACCCGTGATGAAGCCGCTACCCATATTCCTGATTCTTTGCATGGGTTTGCCCCTGCTCCAGGTCTCCGCGCAGCAGACGCGTGGCGGACTTTCGGACATGATGCGCAAGGCGCCCGCCCTTGGCGATCCCCTGCCAGACCTGACCGCCTACACCGCGGACGGCCAGCCGGTGAAGCTTCGGGACCTCAAAGGCCACCCCACAGTGCTCGTCTTCGGGTGCCTCACCTGACCGCCTTTTCTTCGAAACGTCCCCAGTCTGGAGACGATCTACCGAGATTACGCGCCGAAAGGCCTGAAGATGTTCTTCATCTATAAGGCCCTCGCCCATCCGGAAAACTTTGGGTACATCAGCCCGTATACGCAGGTGGAGCGCCTGATGCATGTGCGCGAGGCCGAGCGCACCCTCGGCACGACCATCCCCTGGCTGGCTGACGGGATCGATAACGCCCTCAAACACAGCATGGGCGATGCGCCGAATTCCGAATTCCTGGTGGGGTCGGATGGCAAGGTGTTAATCGTCCGGCTGTGGAGCCGACCGGATGAGCTGCGCCGCGACGTCGAAAAGCTGTTGGAGGCCGTCGATTCGCCCACGCGCGTTTCGGATTTGAACCTGAAGACTGAGCCGCCTCCCGCCGTAGCGGCCCGGGGCGTGGTTCCGCGCATTGAGCTTCCGGGAAATCTCGTCGCACTCAAGCTCGAACCGGTACTGGAGTCCGGGGCGCAGGTGAAACCGTTTTACGTCAAGCTCCGAGCCGAGGTGGAGCGAGGGGCACTGGGTGGCAAAGGGCGGCTGTATCTCGGGTTTAATCTCGACCCGCTTTATCACGTGCACTGGAACAATCTCGTGGCTCCGTTGACGTATGAGATTACGGATCTCCACCAGGTCCAGGTCAGCCCGGCGTCCGGACAAGCGGTGCAACCGAAGGAGGCCGCCGATATCGATCCCCGGGAGTTCCTGATCGACCTGGAGAGTACCGGTCGCGATGCGCGCTTCACCGTGAAGGTCACCTACTTTGCCTGTAACGACGAAGCCGGGTGGTGTGTCCGTATCCAGCAATCCTATGTGGTTCATTTAGCGGAGGACCGGGATGGTGGCCGCGCCCGTCGCGGAGCCGTGGGAAGGCGACCGGCCCGTGGTCCCGGTCCGGGTGCGCAAGCGGGCCTGCCCGGTGGGCGCCTGTCGGCGATCGACCTGGAAAAACGCTTGATCACTCTGGAACTCCGGGAAGGGCGCGCGCAGACCTACCTCGTGGCCAGCGATGCCCGAATGAATCGTGATGGCCATTCGGCGACGCTGGAAGCATTCGAGGTCGAAGACCGGGTGCGGGTGCACCTGTCTGAGCCCGGGGAGGCGGTGGGGCCACCCGTTGTGAACCGCATGATGGGGCGGAGCCGCTAGTTCAGCTGCGGGGGCGGTGTTTGGCCTGCAGGGCTTTGAAGACGGGACCCGGGACGTACTCTTCCACGTGGGATTCCCAGCCCACCGGGCCGACCAGCCCTTCGACCATGCTTGAGCTGAGCTCGGCGATGTTCCGGGGAGGCATCAGAAAGACCGTAGTGATGTTCCCGTTGATATCCTCATTGATATTCCGCATCACGCGTTCGTACTCGTAGTCATTTTCGGAACGAATCCCGCGGAGAATGTACTGGGCGCCGACATCCTGAGCGTAATCGACGAGAAAGCGATTCTCGAAATCGGCGACGTCCAGGTGTTCGTTGGTGGGCAAGGAGGCCTTGAGCAAAGAGATCCGTTCTTCAATCGTGAAGGTGTAGGTCTTACCCGGATTGATGCCGATGGCCACGGTCAGGTCGTCAAAGAGTTTGAGCCCTTCGTTGATCATCCAGACATGTCCGTTGGTCGGCGGGTCGAAACTTCCGGCGTATACAGCTTTTCTCATGGAGCCCACTCTAGCTTAAACTTCAGCCGGGATACAGAACAAGTCCCGGCATAATGACGGGCTTACGCCATGCGTAAGGGACAGGGCGATGTAGGTGTTTCTTGCAAGTACATCGGTTTTGGATCATGTTGCATGCGCATGTTCACGAAACGTAACCATCCCGTATGAGCAGCTCCGGTTCCATGTTCCACCGGGGTATGCTGGTCCTGCTTGCGCTTGGCCTGTTCGGCATCTTGCAGACCAGTGGCGCCTGGATCACCCTCGGCTGGTTGAAGTATCTGCTCTACCTGGTTCCGCTGGCGGGTTTGGTCGTATGGCTTCAGCGCAAAGGGCCGGGCGTGGCCGATGATGCTACGGCACTTTGGCAGCTGGCGATCCTGCTGGGCGTTCTGTTCGGGTATCTCTACTCCTCCGCCACGAAGGATTTTTATTACTTCTTTGCCACGCACGATGATCAAACCGCCAAGTTACGCGAGTACCGCGGGCTGCTCAAGGACCTCGCAATCGGCATGGTCGTACTGGCTCCGCTGTTTCTGTATCGGAAGATGCCCTGGTGGAAATGGACCCTGCCTGTGATCCTCCTCGTTTCCATTTACCTCGCCGGGGACGCCCTGTTTGCAGCAACGGGCGGCGAGCCCATCTATCGGGATGATCACCCCTCGTTCATTCAGCGCTTCACGATTTTCGGCCAGACGTTCCCGCAGATTCTCTACTATGATCCGGCCTGGAATGCGGGGCGTTCCACGGCCTATGTCGTCGTATGTGGCGCGCTGGTGCCGGGGATTCTCTACTGGCCGTTCTGGGCTTTCGGGGATGTCAGCCAGGTGTATACCCCTATCCTCTTTTTCCATTTCTGCGTCGCCATCCCCCTGTTTGGATTGGTTGCGGTCCGACTGATCGGAGGCTCCTGGACCGCGAGCTGGGCCAGCGCGATCCTGGTCTTCGCTTCGACGCGTTACTTCCTGCTCTGGATGTTGCACTACGGCACGATCGGTTTCAGTTTTGCCATCCCGTTTCTCCTCATCGCCAGCGCCTGCATCTATCGCATTCTCTGGATGGATAAACGCGAATGGTGGATTGGCATCCTGCTGGTACTCAGTTCGGTCGGCTTTCTCGCCTGGCCGGCCGCGGTCTTGATGGGCGTGCCCCTTGCGGTGGCGATGGCCCTGTCGTGGAGACGCCTGGACAAAGGCAAGCTCATCTACCTGGGCATCTGTGCGGTGTGCATCGCGTTGTTGTTGCTTCCGATTTTAAATGCCGTGCTCAATCACACCGCTGCGGCCCAATTGGCCTCGCTTCCCCAGGATCACCTCAGCTTGCAAAGTGTCTTCATCGAAGGCTGGGGCCAGTTGGTGCAACGTCTGCGCAATGGCAATCCTTTGACCCTCTTCCTCGGCATCCTCGGGGTGTTTTTTCTCCGCCAACCCGCGGGGCTTCGCCTGTTCTTCGGGACCATTATCATCGGGTTCCTCCTGGAGATCAGTTTTATCGGTCAGCTCCGTCCCGAGTCCGAGTTGAAGCGCACGGCGGTTCCGCTCTTTCTGATGGCGGCGATCCCCGCCGGGATCTGGATCGATCACCTGTTCCGCGAGCGTCAAAAACTGGCGAGTGTTCTGCAGGCCATGGTGCTCATGCTGCTCCTGCTCGGGGCGCTGAATATGCCCTCCTTCTACTCCGGCAAAAGGCTGGAGCGGTTTTCGAAGGCGCAACCCTACATCAGTGAATTTGCCGATTGGGCCCGTGAACACGTACCGGATCAGGGGCGGCTGCTCTTCGCCGGTCCCACGCGGCACGCCTACAGCGGCGCACACGTGGCGCTATTTCCCATCCTCACGGGCAAGGAAATGATGGCCGTGGACTTCTACTCCTTTTCCGAGAAGCTGGTCAATTATACCTACCCGCCCCTGCCCTGGCGGAATACGACCGGTGGCACTTATGAGTGGCTGCAGCTGTTTGGGGTTTCTCATGTCGTGGCCTATGAAGAGCGTGAGTTGAAGTTCTACCGGCGCACGCCCCAGATGTTTAAACCAGTATTCGAGTTTGGGACCGATCGCATCTTTTATGTCTTCGAGGTCGTCCACGATGACAAGGATCGTTTCTTCCAAGGCGAGGGCACCGTCGATTCAGCCATTAACAAACTGGTGGTGAAAACCAGCGACGAAGACGTGGTCATCAAGTATCTTTGGAACGATGGTTTGAAAGCGGATGGGGATGCAGAGTTGTATCCGGTTGACGTCGCTGAGGGCATCCAGTTTATCGGCATCCATACCGGCGGCCGGAAAGAAATCAACTTGAGCTATCACGTATGGAAGTAGCTGCGCTGCTTGCCATGTAGAAATTGTACACTGTGAATCACGAAGAAGACAACAATCTGTCCCGATCGACGGCGCTGCTGATTCTGGTGGCGATCCTCGTGGTGGCTTATGTCAGCCGTATCTTTTTCGCGAGCGCCTGTTACACCTCGACCTTTGACACGGGTACGCCCAAGCTCATGGCGCTGGATATCCTGCAGGGGAATGCCTATCCGATCTTCTTTTACGGCCAGAGTTATTTTGGCGCGCTGGAAGCGTACGGGGGCGCGCTGATCATGCTGCTCATGGGCCCGACCGAGATGGCGATGGTGATCGCGGTTTCCCTCTTTACGCTGCTCTGGATCTGGTCGAGTTATCTTCTGTTTTCGGAGTTGTTCAATCGCGCGGGAGGCCTGGCGGCGGCCGCGGTACTCGCGGTTCCCGGCGTTCAGCTCACCTGGTATACGGTGGCGAGTTACGGGGGATACCCGGTCGTCTTCTGGACCGGCACCATGGTCCTCTGGCTGGCCGTCCGCATTCAGAAACGGATGCCGGAAGGGCGCGCCCTCCTGCTCCACACCTGTGCGATGGGGATCTTTATCGCCCTCGGTATCTGGACGCATTCGCTGGTCGCGCCGTACATCCTGACTGCGGGCGGCGTCTTGCTCTTCTACCTGAATCGCCAGACGATCCTCTATTACATCAGTGCCGGATGCATTGGGGCCTGCGGGTTTGTCCCAGGATATCTCGTACACAATGTCTATGCCGATAGCGGGACCTCGAAATTTGTGTTCACCGGGGATCACCTGAAGGAAAGTTTCGACATCCTGATCAACAAGAATCTGCCCCTCCTGGCCTGGTGGAATCCGATCGGCCTGTTCGATGTTCTGGCCACGCCGATCGTGCGCGTGATCGCCCTGATTCTGTTGATTTTCGCGTTGGGTTTCTTCATCTACACTCTGATTCGTCGTCGCTCGATGTACCTGTTGGTGCCGCTCGTTTTCCTACTCCTCTTCCTGGGGTTTTATCTCCCGCACGACATGGCCACGGTGAAAGCGCCACGCTACGTCTTTCCGTTCTGGACCCTGTTCATCTGCACTCTCTTTGCGTATCCGCTGTCCCGGCTGGGTGAACGCTCCGCGCGCCTGTCCCTCCTTCCGCTGGTTGGATTCCTGGTGTTCCAGGCGGTCGGGGAAGTTGCGCATGCCCGGCGTCGGGCACCTGCCGTGGATCACCAACGGGCCTGGGCGCAGCAATCGATCGCTGATGCGCGCGCTTTGGGGTGTGACGTAGTCTTTATGGTGGGCGATCCCATCTTCGGACACAGGGGTCAGTACTTAAGTTTTATGGCGGGGAATGATCCGGTATTCCGTAGTGCTTTTGACGAGCGCCGACTTGATTATCCAAGCTCGTCTGAGCCAAGGATGCAAGCGGGATACCTTTGCCAGCCGGGCATTGCATATAAGGTTGCCGAAAGCCTGCGCGTCATGGGTGTCCCAGAACGCAGGCAGGGGTCGGTTTTCGGATGGAAGATTGAAGATCATCTGCCGGGGAAATCGATCCAGGCAACCAATCAGCCCGCCCTATTTGATCGGGTCTTTGAAACAAGCCTCACCGGCGTTTGTGGTGCGGATGCATTGCTTTTTGAGTTGCCGAAAACCTGTCGGCTCACCGGATTCTGGCTGACCGATACGGACCCGCTGCAACTGGGACTTCCCGAGAACTACGATGTTGCGGTGTCCATGGATGGTGAGACCTGGCAGACCATCCTTGAGTGCCGGGGTCGCATCGCCGTCTCCTCGTTCTCGCAAGCGCTTCGTTTCAAAGGCTACATGAGCATGCAGGAGACGCGATTCGAAGCGGTCGAGGCGAAGTGGTTAAAGATTCTTCCTTTAAAAGGCCAGGGCAGCGCGAAGAATTGGTCTGTTAATGAGGTGGTGCTATTTGAACATCTCCTGCAGCCGGTTCCGGTTAAGTTCAGCTATCCGACGGTTCCCTATATTACCTTGCCCTATAACCCGAAGTACACGCGGAGCAGTGGGAGTCGAAAGCTCACAACGTACGACTTCCAAAACTGGGGTTTCGAGGTACTCGATGGCATGGCCGAAGAGACGTCGAACCTGTTGGCGCGCATCTACGGAGCGAATGCGATCACACGTTCATCGCCGAATGCCGGCTATACCTTATTCGAGCTTCCAGGAGGTAGCGACCTCATCTCCCCCTTGATGTGGAACGGACATTTCCTGGTCGAAAGCGCCGATCCTCATCGCCGATGGCACTGAGCCAGGGAGCGCCGACCTTGGCCTTCCCTCCGCGATTCCGAGCCCCTGAAGAAGTTCAAGACATCATCATGATGAGCGGGCGGATGATTGACGTGACCCACGCGCCTTTACTCGACCGTGTTCATGTTGACAGCGTTGAGGCGGAGCGAAGGCCGCGTGGCGGGCAGGATGCACGCGCTCCAGGGGGCGAACCGTGTCCCATGCCCTACCGGACCTGTGGTCCATGATACGGTCTTGGATGGATTAGAGCCGTGCGAGTGCAAAAAATTACGGAGGCTGGCCAGGGGTTTCTCTAGAGCCAGAACAACGTACAAAGCCAATCGCGCTGTATGCGGTCTTAGCGGCTGGTTTTACATCCCGGCTCACCAGCTAAGCGTGTTCCGATCATAGGGAAAAACCTTTTCGGATGTTTCGCGTAATTCGTGGTTCTCCACCTACCCTCCCCGGTCCTGTCGGTCCCGGCATTCCACCCGCCCCGCGCATTTCGGCCCTTCAGCCCAGCACACAAACCAAGCCGTGTCCCTCCGGCGAAAACCCCTCCGGAAACACCGTCCCCCCATCGTACACCGCCCCACGGAAACACGCCCCTTGCAGCTGGGTCGCCCCGCCGAGATTATTCAAACCCAGGTTGGCATCCCTGAACGACGCCCCAGTAAAGTCGCCCTCTTTTAAATCGGCGCCCGCGAGTTGCGCACGATCAAAACACGCCTGCGGAAATGATCCCGTGAACAGCATGGCTCCATACAGATCCGCGCCGGACAACACCGCTTCGGACAACGGCTCTGCGATGAAATGCTTCACCCGGCCCGAACGCGTATTGAACTCCATCAGTCGTCTTCCGGCGTGCCCGTGATGGGAATGATTTCCAGCCCGACGCCTTGCTCCTGGCTGATCGAAAACATCTGCGCGGCGGACTTGGTGGTGTACTCCGCGTCCTTGCGTTGCTTGAACGCAGCCTGCTCCTCGGCCGAAAGTTGGATCATCGTATGAAAGACCCCGCTCTTGGAAACCCCGACGCGGAGGCGCTGGGCCTCCATGCCGACCAGGTTACCGACGAAGGACGAAAAGGCCGAACCGACGGCCCGCGGCGTAACCCGCCCGGCCACGCTGATGGATACATGATGGTCGAAGAGCTCGCCCACCTGCTTAATGGAATACGCGCAGGCGATACCGGCGGAGGTGACGAAGAAGCGGGCATCTTCATGATAGGGCACCTTGGGCAGGATACCGATCATGTGGCAGGCCATCTCCGTGGTAGGCCCGAGTGTCTGGGCAAATTCCTGGTAGTGCCGAGGGGAAAAGATCTTTTTGTACGGCCGCGAGCGCATGAAAATAAAGGCGCCGAGGATGACGACGGTTACCGCTGTTGCTATGATGATTCCGGTCATGGATTTATGGCGCTTTCAAGGGTTACGTGCGCAATTCTCGTTTGAGAATCTTGCCCGTGGCGTTCATCGGAAGGCTCGCACGAATCTCCACCAGGCGGGGGTATTTGTACGACGCCATCTGCTCTTTCCCCCAGGCCAGCAGCTCCGCTTCGGTCGTCGCCTCGTCCGCCTTTAAGACGACAAAGGCTTTGATCTCTTCGCCGGACTTGTCATCCGGAACCCCGATGACCGCGGCCAGCGAGACGGCCGGGTGGGTCATGAGCACTTCTTCGATCTCGCGCGGGTAAACGTTGAAGCCCCCGCGAATGATCATGTCTTTGCTGCGATCCACGATGTAGAAATAGCCATCGTCGTCCACCTTTCCGATGTCGCCGGTGTGAAACCACGCGTCGTGCATCACGGCCGCCGTCTCGTCGGGTCGGCGATAATAGCCCTTCATCACGTTGTGTCCACGGATAACGACTTCACCGGGTTCGCCCACGGGCAGGGCCTGGTCATCGGCATTCACGATCTTCATTTCGATGCCCCAGATCGGGGTTCCAATCGAGCCGGGTTTCCGCTCCTGATCCAGTTGATTAAAGCAGGCGACCGGGGAGGTTTCGGAAAGGCCATAGCCTTCGAGGATCGGCACCCGGAAACGGGATTCGAAGCCCTTGAGTACTTCGAGCGGTAAAGCCGCACCGCCGGAAACGCAAATCCGCAATTGATCCGCAATTTTTTCGAGATCGAATTTTTCCGCATCGGGACATTGCATCAGCGCCCAGTACATAGTCGGCACGCCACAGAAGGCGGTGACCTTCTCCTGCTGCATGAGCCCGAGAACGGTGGCCGCATCAAATCGCGGCAGGAACACCAGCGTCGAACCCGCGACCAGGCCGGCGTTCATCTGCACCGTCTGGCCGAAGGAATGAAAGAGCGGCAGCACGATAAGGTTCACATCCTCTGCGGTGTATGCGAGCAGCCGCGCAACCACGAGCGCGTTGATCATCATGTTGTCATGGGTGAGCTCGGCCCCTTTGGGTTGGCCGGTGGTCCCCGAGGTGTAGAGGATGACCGCGGTATCCGCATTGTCGGTAGCCACGTAGGCGCACACCGGCGGCTGCGGGTGCATCAGCATGCCCAGGGTCGGCACGCCTTCGATCGGGGAGGGCGCGGCAGGATTCGCGGTGATCATCACCAGGTGTTCACAGCCCGGCGCATCGGCAAAACCGGCATGCCCTTCGACGCCCATGGGGAGCTGCTCCGAACCTTCGAAACAGAAATAGGCTTTCGCTTCCGAGTCCGCGAGGTGATACGCAATCTCGCGCCGCTTCAACAGCACGTTCAGCGGAACCACCGCCGCGCCGGCCTTCAGGATCCCGTAATAGATGATCGGGAAGTAGGGGAGGTTCGGACAGCTCAGAGCCACCTTGTCTCCGGGTTGGATACCGAGCGCGAGGAGTCCATTGGCCACCTGGTTGGCGGCGCCGTTGAGTTGGGCATAGCTCAAGCGGGTCTCTCCGAGCACGACTGCGGTGCGTGCGGGATGGCGTTGGGCCTGGGTTTCGATGATGGTGGCGATATTCAGCATAGGCAACTTTCGTTGATTGTTCGGCCCGGTATAAACCATTCCTGCGGAGGGGACAAGCGGCGTTCGTCCCTCGACATTGGCATAAATTTAGCTGAAACTGACCCTATGAAAGCGCTCCTACCCCTTTTGGTCCTGGTGCTCCTGCCGTTTTCGGCCCTGGGGGATCGGGTGGTGTTCAAAAACGGGCGCACGATGTCGGCGGAGATCGTTTCGGAAACCGACACGCATGTAACCCTTCTCGATGGCGGCCTGAAGCTCACACTTTCAAAAAGCAAACTCTCCAGCGTGGAGCGAGCGGCGGGTAATCTACCCCCGCCTCTGGACCCACCGGCGGCGCAAACCCAGAGCGGCACCACCTTTTCAATCGTCGCAAGTGGGGACAAGGCATCGGGCAAGACGCCGGAAGACTTCGTTGGATTTGTGGGCAAGGTCGCCGGGCTCGACACCAAGCGTATCCTCGCCTCGCGGGCAAAAGTGGATGCCGATGGAAACCTGAAACGGATCGACCAGCTCGAACGTGAAATCAAGCAGACCCGACTTCAGTCCGACACCCTCATGGCGGGATTAAAAGCCCGTCAAAATGATCCGGTGGCCTACAACGCGAGCGTCAAACAGGCCAATGCGTTACGGGTGATCATCCTGAACAAGCAAAAGCAAATCGACGGCTGCAAAGCGAAGGTCAAGGCCGCGCAACGCACCATGAACGGCTACCTCAATCAATCCGTTCAGCTGATCTATAGCTTTCAATCCGCGCGCGAAGAATATGAGACCGCCCATGGAGACACCTATGCACCCTACTTCGATCGGATGGAAGCACGCTTGAGCGTGCATCGTAAAACGATCAAAGAAGTCACGGTTCCGCACACCACGCAGGGGAACACGCTCATCGTGGAAGTTGTACTGAACGGCACCGTCAAGGGATCTTTTATCGTAGATACCGGAGCTTCTTTTGTGACAATGCACAAAGCCATGGCGCAACGACTCAACCTTCCCCTGGACGGGCCGAAGGTGAAAACCATGCTCGCGGATGGCACGATTGTCCCCATGCCGATGGTCACCCTGAACACCGTCCAGGTCGGCGAAGCGCGTGCAGAACGCGTGAATGCCCTGATCTCGAAAGACGCGCCCTCCCCCGGAGTTGATGGCCTGCTCGGCATGGCCTTCCTGAAAAATTTCAACCTCGTGTTTGATCCGGTCAGCGGCAAGCTCACCCTGACCAGCCTGAAGTAAGCGGCCGCCATGGGCTTGGAAACCGTCGAAGAGGTCATGGCTCTGGAGCAGGCTTTCGACCTGCCCATTCCAGACGAGGAGGCGGATAAGCTGTTTACCCCACGCCAGCATGGTGGCTTACCTGATCCGCCAGCACATCCAACGACCTCCCAAGGTCTGACCGCCAGGCTTACGCACTGTAGGTGTGATGGCCATCTAACCGGTGTTTCCGTGAAAATGCTGGTTAAGTGGCGTGCAAAATGATCAAATAGGCTCCGATGCCCAAAAAGGTTGGCATTTTTATTGCTCTAAACGACTTCTTAACACCTTGGAATCTAATGGGTTACGTTTTTGTAACCCAAATTTTCCTATTTTCTGGCTCCAGTCGTTTAACAAATCGTAACACATACGTTAATTATAAGCCGTGAATCGCTTTCTCTATATAGTAACCTCTTTTTGTCTCCTGCTGTCTATGGGTTCGGCTTCGGCCCAGCTTTTACCGGATAATTTGACCCTGAACGTGGTGGTCGATGGCAATGCCCGAACCTTGAATCTCTACAAGCGCTCTCCGCGTCCCGACACGGGTTTCGAGATGCGTTTCTGGACGACTGCGGGGGGGTATGCCCTGGCGACGACGAACGAGATTCCCGAGGTCCGCACCTACCGCGGGACGGTAACCGAGGAGCCGAATACGATCGTGATCGTGGGGGTTCAGCTCGACGGCAGAGCGGACGTGACCGCCTTCCAAGGAAAGAACTACTGGTTTGAGCTCAGCAATTACGATGTTTCCGCCCAGCTCCCCGCCGGAACCTGGAGCTTTGCCGGTGCCGCCTTGCGCGCGCGTCCCGCGGCTGATTCGTCGGAGGATTCGGTCGCCTCAGAAGGCCACATTCATACCGATGCCTGCGGTTGTAACGATGTACCCTTGCCGGATGACCTGTCGACCTTGCGGGCACGCGCGGTGGCTCCACCTTCGAGTTATTTCCCTCCCGTAGGCGGAGTGAAGAGTTTCGAATACGCGGTCGATTTTAACCACTATAAGATCCAGAACTCCTTTGGCGGTGACTGGATCGTCGCTTATCACTGGCTCGAAAATTTCTTCAACATCTACGATCATTGGATGTGTCGCGACACGCTGATTCAGGTTGAGTTGGCGAACGTCGTGATCCGCCTCGACGAATTTTACACCACGGATAAATTTGCGCCGAATAGCTTTGGTCAATTCGGTGTGATGAGTTCGGAATGGAAAGGGGCTTTGCTGAGTACGCCCTGGGATGCGGTACACATGTTCCGAACCGCGAACGGGTATCCCGCCGGCGTAGGCGGTTTCGCTCTGGGCAACCAGATCGGCAAAGACGAGAGCCCCTGGAGTACGGACGCCCTCTTTCACGAGAACGGGCACAACTGGAATGCAGTTCACCTGGCCTATGGTCGTGGAACCATGGGTGGCAGTCGCCCGCATCACGGTCCATTTAACATCGAACGCGTGCTGAAAAAGCGCTTCGAAGAAATCGGCGAAGGCACCTTTGAAGATGTCGCGGTTTATCCCGATGCATTGCATCCCTATGCGCATCCTGACCTGGCAAGCACCCCCGTAAACACCGCCGTGGATATCAACGTCCTCGCCAACGACTGGGATGCCAATGCGGATGCCTTGAGCGTTAAGTCGTTCACCACAAACACCGTCCAAGGCGGAACCGTGAGCGATCAGGGCGGGGGTGTTTTGCGTTACACACCGGCCGCCGGCTACGTGGGTAAGGACATGGTCGTTTACGAAGTTCTGGATGCGACCGGACTCTACAACAGTGACTTGATTCACATCGAGGTCGTTGATGGCGGCCTCGCCGCCCACTTTGAGTTCGAAGATGCGACCGGCGCAACCGCATCGGATTCGTCGGGCAAGGGGCATGTGGGTCAGTTGCAATCCGGGGGCACCTTTGATGTCGGCACGACGCAGGGCGTGGTCGGCCAGGGCGTCCGGCCTCCCGGCAGCGGCTTTATTTTCGATAATCGCAACCTGATGCCGGTGCCGATTTTCCCCACCAGCAATCGTTATCCTTACGACAGTCCGGAGATGGATACCGGTAACTTCTTCGATCCGATGGATGTCGATTACTCGGTCGCGTTCTGGTTTAAGACCGACACGCTGACGGGTACGCGTGAGTTGATCAAGAAAGAGTGGCATACCGAGCAGAAAACCGGTTTCCATATGTCGCTCAGCAGTGGCCAGATCAGCTGTACGATTCGTGAATTTGTCGGGCCGGTCGGTGCGAAGACCCTGGTGTGGGATGACGCACCTCTCGTGGCCGGAACCTGGTATCACGTGGCCCTTGTGTTTGATCGCACGGCCGAAACGGCGAACATCTACGTCGATAAAGTCGCGGGCGATTCGCCGGTGAACCTGGAGCCGGGCGCCTTCATCTTTAATGGTCGCCAGCCGCTGTTGTTGGGTGCGAATGCGAATGGGCTGACCGCTTTTGATGATGCCCGGGTGTATACGAAGGCGCTCAGCCAGGCCGAGGTCGATGCCTTGCACGCGCTCGCCGCTTTTCCGGCTGCCAATCCCATCCCGGCCTCGGGTGCGATCAATATTTCCACAAACGGAGTTACGCTTCAGTGGACGGGCGATGCCACTTACGACCACGATGTATTTTTCGGGACCGACGCGGCTTCGGTAGCCGCCGCCACGACCGCAAGCCCGGAGTACAAGGGACGCCAAACAGGAACGAGTTATGTGAGCGGAGCCTTGAATCCCAATGCGACCTACTTCTGGCGGATTGACGAGGTCACGCCCTCGAGCGGGATCCTGGGTGGCGACACCTGGAGCTTCAGCACGGAGGCCGATCCGGGCCAGACCTTCAATAACAATGTCGGCTGGTGGAAGTTCGAAGAAGGTTCCGGACCCGACGCCCTGGACTCCACGGGGAATGGTCACACCGGCACCTTCAGTGGAAACTCCCGGGGCACGATCGGTCCGGCCGCCGGACACGTTTGTTTTAATGGTGTGGATGACACCGTCGATCTCGGCAACGGCCCCTCCATCAGTGGCACCTCCGATTTCACCGTCGCGGCCTGGTTTAAGACCAGCGTGGATGCCGACCAGATGATTGTTCAGCAACGGAACGGCTACTGGACCGGACATTACAAGCTGCAGGTGAATAATGACAACGGCGTGTTCTTCAATATCCGTTCCGGGAATACAACCGAGATCAGTATCGATGCCAACGACCTCGGCGTGGTCGATGGTTCCTGGCATCATGCGGTGGGCGTACGCAAAGGGCTCACTTCCTACCTGTATGTCGATGGTCAGTTGCTCAATTTCCAGTCGGCCTCCAGCCAGATTAATATGGATGTCGCCCCCGTGACAATTGGAGGCTCGCCGGATGACAACAATAAGTATTTCGACGGCTGCATCGACGAGGTGCGGATCTGGAGCCGGGCCTTGAACGGGAGTGAGATCGACTCGCTTTCAAGCGCTGCGCGTCCGGTGACCCTGGAGTACTACCACAACATCTCGGGCAGCAGCCTGAGTAACCTCACCGCCGATCCGGATTTCCCCAATAGTCCCAACGTCACCAAGCAATCAACAGCGCTCGCAACGGCGCCCGGCTATGCCGATAATTTTGGTGCGCGGGCACGTGCTCTTTTCGTTGCCCCGGCGACGGGCAATTACACGTTCTGGATTGCCTCCGATGATGCTTCCGAGTTGCGCGTAAGCACGGATGATACGGAGGGCAATGCCAGCGTGGTGTCCAGCGTTCCCAGTTATTCGAGTCCTCAACAATACGATAAGTTTGGCAGTCAGCAATCGTCTGCAATTCCGATGGTGGCGGGTCAGCGATATTACGTCGAAGCGCGGATGAAGGAAGGGGGCGGTGCTGACCATATGAATGTCGCCTGGTCCGGTCCGGGCTATTCGCAGCGTGGCCTGGAGTATCCTTATCTCGAAGCCCTGGGCAGCTCGACCAGCAACGATCCACCCACCTGGTTGTTCGATCCGATCCAGCCCGCATCTGTATTTGCGCGTCAATCGTTTTCCGGTTCGGTCGCCGGTATGGCCGTGGATCCCAATCCCAGCGACAGCCTGCAGTATTCGAAATCTGCCGGACCGGCCTGGTTGATTGTCGCGAGCAATGGGGCGATGGGCGGCACACCGTCCTTGGCGGATGTCGGAACGAACACCTTCACCGTTCGCGTGCAGGATAACGCGGGCCTGTCGGACACGACAACCCTCGAGATTGTCGTGACCTGCGAAGGTATCCTGGCGGAGTACTGGTATGGCATCTCAGGCGGTTCCCTGGCCAGCCTGACCAGCGATCCGGACTACCCGGCGAATCCGGATGAGACGCAGTACTTTACGGGTGGATACGATGCCCCGCAAAATATGGGTAGCAGTTATGGCCTCCGCACCCGCGCGGTGCTCGTGGCTCCTACCACCGGTGCGTATACCTTCTGGATCGCCTCAGATGATGAAGGCTCCCTGAAGTTGGGGGAAGATGATACCCCGTTATACGCGACCGAAATTGCGACCGTACCCAGTTGGTCATCCTACCTGCAGTGGAATAAATTTGCGGCTCAACAATCGGCGGTCACCAATCTTGTTGCGGGTCAGCGCTACTACATCGAAGCCTCGTTTAAGGAAGGGGGGGGCAGTGATCACTTGACCGTGGCCTGGCAGGGCCCCGGGATCAGCCAGGAGATTGTTCCCGCACAATATTTAAAGCTCTATATCGAAAACACGCCTCCAACTTTCAGCGCGAATCCCTTGACCCTGGGCAACGGCGAAGAGCTCCAGCCGTATTCCGGTAGCTTGGCGAGTCACATCAGTGATATCGATGTGTTGGATACTCACACCTTCACTAAGATTTCCGGTCCGACCTGGTTGAGCGTGGCTCCGAATGGGGCGTTGAGTGGTACACCCACGGCGGCCGAGTTGGGGCAGAATTTATTCGTGGTCGAAGTATCCGATAACCGGCACGGCACTGCGCAAACCACCGTTCGCATCACGGTTCAACACAGTCCGGCGGAGTACAATACCTGGGCAACCGGGCACAGTGTCGGCGCAGGAAATCTGGATACCGACGGTGATGGCTGGAGCAACCTGGCAGAATTCCTCGGGGGTACGGATCCGAATGATGGCATTTCCAAAATCGAATTGAGTGATATTGCCGAGACCACGCCGGGTCAGATTCGCGTGCGTTGGAATTCCCAGCAGGATGGGACGACCGGTGCGCGGAGTTACGATGTGTATAAAGTCGATGGCGCATATTCTCCAAGCGCGAGCTGGGAAAAATTGGCGGGGCCGATTGCTCAGACCGGCACACTGACTCCCTACATGGACTCGGGTCCGGCTACAGCCAACTCCCTGCGGCTCTACAGTGTGATGCCGGCCGGATACACCGGCGGTCCCGCGGATGAATTGTTTGCCGTTCAACGTGTGGACCTGTTGGAGAACCGACAGAACATTGTGGCTTTCTCGGTCGACGTCGCGAACAACACGCTCGCCGGACTTTTGCCGCCGGATCAATTGCCCGGTGCCCTGACGGAAGTCGGAGCGACCTGCCTGGATTTATGGAACGCGAACAATCAGAGTTTCGATACCCGCTATTGGGTGTCGACGGATCCGAGTTTCCCCGGCTGGCGCGTGTCCGGAAGCTTTGCGGATGCCAACAGCGTCGCGGTGGACACGGCGTTCGGCGCTTCAATTATCCTGCGTCCCGGTGTTGGGGATCAGACCGTTTTTATCACCGGAAGCGTCTCGGCCACAGGCACGCAAGTCTACACGCTGAAGACCCAGTACAACCTGCTGAGCTCCCGCTTCCCCGCGAATACACCCTTGTCGACCAGCGGTCTCGTGGGTGCGGGTTTCCAGGGAAGTTCCCGCTTTTTCCTCTCGGATATGGTCATGTTGTACAATCCTGTGAATGGCGAGTGGGATTCCGTTCACTGGTACAATTCCGCCAGCGGACAGTGGATTAACATGAACGGCGGCGGGGTCAGTACAGCCGTTCTCGCCCCCGGACAGCCATTTTTAATTTTACGTAGGAACCCCACAGACCTAAATTGGAATCATGCCCGCCCGTATACGGTTCCCTTACAGGGCCCATGATAATGAAAAAGCTCTTCATACTATGCCTTTTGGCTTTCGCGGCCGCCCTACCGGCGGCGCAGCTCATCGTATTTAATTCCGAGAGCCTCCTGGATGAAGCCTCCAATCCCCTGGAAGGCACGAACATCACCGGCGACATGTTGCAGATGTTGTTCCCCGGTCCAAACGGCACGGCGGATCCTCCCGACATCTTTGGTGGCCCCGGCGGCGACGACTTTTATATCCCGGTCAGCGCGGGCGACGTCACGCCCTGGTCGGGCGCCAATGAACCGGCGCTGAACTGGGATCAAGGTTTGTTCAACGAAACCTTCACCATCGACAGCGGCCTGGTCGGTGAGAACTTTTTTGTGCGCCTCTGGAATGCGGTGAATCCGGTCAGCTCGACCCATTACGGCGACACGGATATTTTTGCCATTCCAACCGAGCCCGGTGTGGGTGCCATCTTCCTCGACGTCGTGCCGACAACCGGGAATGCGCGCATCGCCGACACGGCCTTTACGGCCCAGACCTTGGATCCGATTCCCGAGCCGAGTGGTCTGCCCATTGTAGCGATTCTGATGGGTGTCCTGATCTTCCAGGTCCGCAAGTGGAAATCACGTGCGCCCTTACTTGTGGCGGCGGCCATGACCGCGGGTTCCAGTCAGGCCCAGCTCGCGCCCCGATTGGATATCACAGCGAGTCGTCCAATTTTGGATGTGCAAATGGTTCAGGCCTTGCCGGGGAACAATATTTTTTCGATCTCACATGTGCCCGGGGCCCTGGTGCAGATCCTTTCCGCCGGTGCCAACGACGTGATTGATCTCCCGGATGCTCAGGGAAATCTGCAAGGCGATGACACCCTGCTCGCAACCGTACATGTCGGTGATGGAATCGCTCCAGGTGAGAATGAAAGTGGTCAGCTGGCAATCAGCCTGGTGACCCTTCCCGCGCCGGGGGATAAAATCTATGCGCGTGCATTTAATGCCTCAACCATCGAAGCCGCAACGCATTGGGGACAGTCAATCCTGTTTGATATCGAGCCTCTGAAGGTCATGGATCTGAGTCAGCTGGGTTTGCAGGCGACGACGATTCCAATTGGCGCAGCGGGTGATTCCGATGCGGACGGCGATGGCTTTACGGATTTACAGGAGTTACTGGCGAATACCAATGCCTCGGATGGAGGCGACTATCTCGTGGTCTGGTCGAAGGATGAGGATGGCATTGAAGTACGCTTTCCGGGCCAGCCGGGGCGACGGTATCGCGTCGAGCGTTGCACCAATCTGGCAGAGGGAACCTGGGAGCTGATCGGTGAGACCGATTTGCTCACGCTCGCACAGGAGGTCGGTATTCCGGTTGGGGAAGACGTCGCAGGCTGCTACCGGGTCTGGGCCATCGCCCCGTAAGGAGCGGGAGGCTTTGTTGGCTGCCTACCCAACCCAGAGGATCATGGCCATGAAGTGAAGACAGGCCGCAAGGCAGATGCCCAAGGTAATCCAGTCCGTTGAAGTCATGAGGCGGATGTGTTCAGGTTGGGTTTGATCGTTCATACCCATGACTACCGTAAAGACCGGCTTTCTTACGTGAGATGCCCGATTTTTATAAAATCGGCGAAATACCCAATTTTTTCTATAAAAAATATCGACCATTTACCCGGCGGGTAGGCCCGAACTGTCGCTTCTATCATAGGAACCCTTTGCAAAAACCGTTCCGATCATCGGAAGACCCGGAGGAAGCTATACCTCTTTTCCACGCTTGAAGTTGGCTTCAAAAAGCGCGAGCCCCAACCACACGAGGAGCACCGCGGTCCCTGCAGGATGCATGCCGCGACCAACTGCATGCTGTAGCTCAAGGAGCCATGGGCCAGTCCCAAGGTTGCCAGCAAAATATATCGCCGTGAGGAGTGGGAGAGTGAATCCCGTGACGAGAATGGTTCGGGACAGGGTGGGGACATGATCATATTGCGCTGGTGCCTGGCGGTACCAACAAAGGATCACAGCTGCGAGCACCAGCACTCCCAGGAGCGTGCTGCCATGCTGCAGGATTTTATAGCCAAGAATATCATACCCGCCAATTGAACCATAACTACGTTGTAGTGCCGGGAGCTTGTCCATCAGCGGACCCGGATGCGTAAGGCTGTCCCAGAGGATATGTGTGAAGGACCCAAGCAGAATACTGGCGGGAACAAGTCGCCAGCGCGTACCTTGGATGCATGATAGACGTGCGCGAAATCTTTGCGGAAAATGTCGGATGGTGAAGTCTTCAAGCAGGTATCTATAAAGGGCATAAGCCGCCAGACCTGCCGGCAGGCAAAACCCTATCAGCCCCAACCAACTGTGTGTCCACTCATGAGCCATGTCCGGCAAGATAAAGTAGGAGAGATCGGGGGCGATGCTCCCGATGATCAATGCCCGAACATCCAACCAGCGTCCAAATGGTTTTAACAGCGGGAGGATCGCTGCTGGATGTGCGAGGGTAAACGGCATGGATCTACGAGATCACTGGTCGAGCGTGCGGTTAAGGCGAAACAGGTGCATCATTCCGTTACGCTCAATAATTTTTCAGTTTTCAACAGATTAAACGGGGTGTTTATGTATACACCTCCGTACATCCAACCGGAGTTTCCTATGAAGTTTTTTATATCGATCCTGATCACCCTCGCCATCACCCTGACCGGCGCTGAGGCGCAGCAGAAGAAGAGCGAAAAAGAAGCGAAGGTAGACGCAAGGAAAAAGGCCACCGGAAAAAAGGTACCGGAAAAGGATCCCGCCCTGGCGCCGTTTGGGATTTACGCGAAGACGGCCCCGATGCCCAGGCAGGTCACTCCGGCGACGACCTCGCTGCCGCTCAAGCTGAATCCGGGCATGAAGATCTGTTATGTCGGCAACACCCTGCTCGATCGTGAAGGCAGCTTCGGGCATTTCGAGGCGATGATTCAGCAACAGTTCACGGGTCTGAACCTCAAGGTGCGCAACCTGTCCTGGCCTGCGGACGAGGTCGACCTCCAGCCGCGGCCAGATAACTTCGCTTCGATGGATCAACACCTGGCCGTCGAAAAAGCCGATGTAATTTTTGCGGCCTTCGGGTTTAATGAATCCTTTGCAGGTGAAGGTGCGATCCCGCGGTTCAAGGAACGATTGGCCGGCATGCTGCAGCGCATGAAATCCCGTGCGTACAACGGGGAGACGGGTCCGCAAATCGTGCTCCTTTCGCCGGCGGCCAACGAGAACGTGACGGGCGTCCGCGCAGCGGACCTGAACAACCCACGCCTCGAAGCCTACACGGCCGCGATGAAGGACGTCGCGAACGCGGAACAGGTCGGTTTTGTGGATGTATTTAAAAACACGCGTGAAGCCATGGATGATCCGGCCAGCGACCTGACGTTTAACGGGGTGCACCTCGAGCTAAAGGGCAATGAAGTTTTTGCTGGCGCTCTGTTCAAGGGAACCTTCGGCAAAGAAGCCGCCCCGCAAATCGACGAAGCGTTGCGTATTTCCATCGCGGATAAAAACCAACAGTACTTTTACCGGTATCGTCCGGTGAACACCTTTTACTACACGGGCGGGCGCAGTGGCAGCTACGGTTACCTCGACTTCCTACCCGCGATGCGCAATTTCGAGATGATGGTGGTCAACCGGGATCAGCGCATCTGGGATCAGGCCGAAGGCAAAGCCGTGGGCGAAAAGGTAGACGACAGCAATGTACCGACCCTGCCTCAAACCAGACAGAGCCGGGGTGCCAACGCGTGGATGTCGCCGGCCGACGAGCTGGCCGCGTTTAAAATTGACGAGCGCTTCGATGTGAATCTCTTTGCGAGTGAAGAACAGTTCCCGGATATCGCCTGCCCGATTCAGATGCGCTGGGACAGCCTAGGCCGGCTGTGGGTCGCCTGTTCGACCACCTATCCACACGTGTATCCAGGCCAGGGACCGCGCGATAAAATCGTCATTCTCGAGGACACCGACCACGATGGTCGCGCAGATACTTGCAAGGTCTGGGCGTCCGACATCCATATTCCGCTGAGTTTTGAGTTCGGCGACGGCGGGGTCTACGTCTCGGAAGAGCCGCACTTCTCCTTCCTCAAGGATACCGATGGCGACGGCAAAGCCGATTTCCGTCGGAAGGTGTTTACCGGTTTCGGCACCGAGGATTCGCACCACGCGCTGCACGACTTTGTCTGGACGCCAGATGGCGATTTGATGTTCCGCGAATCGATTTTTCACAACAGCCAGGTCGAGACCGTGTACGGACCCATCCGGGCGAAGAACAGCGCCTGGTTTCGATATCGCCCGGCGACGCATCGCCTGACCACCTTTGGCAATTATCCGAATACCAATCCCTGGGGCGTGACCTATGACGACTGGGGCAACCACGTGGCGAGCCATCCGGTATTTGCCACGGCCTTCCATGCCACCAACCCGCCGTATCCGAAACAGCATCCCAAGGCCACGGGCATGCAGGCCTATTCGGGCACCTGCGGTCAGGAATTTGTGGACTTCCCCTCCTGGCCGAAAGAGATGCAGGGCGGGTTCGTGAAGGTGCGCTACAAGCCAACCAATCGGGTGGAGATCCACAACTGGGTGGAGAAGGATGATCATTTCGAGGAAGCCTATGTGGGCGATCTGATCTTTTCGACCAACCTGAGTTTTATCCCGGTCGACCTGCGCTTCGGTCCGCGGGGCGCGATGTATGTGTGCGACTGGTACAACCCCATCAAGGGCCACGCGCAGTACTCGCTTCGCGATGAACGACGTGATCGCACCTCCGGCCGCATCTGGCGGATCCTCCCCAAGGGCGCCCAGCTCCAGAAGCCTCCGGCGATTGCCCAACAGTCGACGCCGGCCCTGCTCGACATCCTCAAACGCCCCGAGTACCGCTACCGGTACTGGGCCAAACGTGAGCTTCGCGAAAAGGATGCAGCAGAAGTGAAACAGGCGCTCGATACCTTTGTCGCCCAACTGGATAAAAACGATGCGCGCTACCGCCACCACCAGGTGGAGGCCTTTTGGGCGTATCGCAATGTCGGCGCATCGAATCCGGACCTGCTGGAAGAGCTGTTGACCTGCGACGAGCACCACGCACGTGCGGCCGCGACACGACAATTGCGCTATGCGTCGGGAGAGCTGCCGAATGCGATGGCGCTCTTGAACAAAAGCGCCAACGATACGAATGGCCTGGTGCGCATGGAGGCGATTATCGCCGCGAGTTACATCGGCACCCGCGAGTCGGTGGAAGCGGCTGTGGACGTGCTCAAACACCCGTCGGAGGTCTACTTGAAATATGCTATCCAAACCGCGCTGGGATCCGCCGCAGTCAGCCAGCATCTCGATGCGGCCATGCACGCCGCTCATCCCGAGCTGAAATCCTTTGGAGCGGCCTATGCAAAAACAGCAAAGCTGATGGCGGGCATTACGACCCGTGATGCCAAGGATTCGAACTTCGACAGCCAGAAGGACCTCTCCGTCGTGGAAATCAGCTGCATTCCGGAACGGCTCATGTATACGAAGACCCGGTTTACGGTAAAGCCGGGTCAGCCGGTGAAGTTGATCTTCACCAACCCTGACGTCACCCAGCACAACCTGTTGATCGTGGAACCGGGCGCCCTGGAAGAGATCGGCATTGCCGGGAACATGATGGCGAAAGATCCATCGGGAATTAAGAAAGGCTTCATCCCCGAATCGAACAAGATCCTGCACCACACGAAGTTGCTGGAGCAGGATACGGGGGAGGTTCTTCGCTTTAACGCGCCCAAGAAGCCTGGGAAATATCCGTACTTGTGCACCTTCCCCGGGCACTGGGTGATTATGCAGGGCATAATGATCGTTACGCCTTAGCAGGTAGATTGGTATCTGACCCCGGCGCTGGGAGGATTCCACAATAAACCCTCGTTGATTAATAAGCCCTTAAAAAGCGCCCTCATGAACGAAAGTACGTATGAACCCGATCAGACACCCGGCATTTTCGGCTGGAACGAGTTCGTCACACCCGAAACCGAAGCCGCAGGAAAATTTTACAAGGACGTATTCGGTTGGGAGATCGAGCACATGGACATGGGGAAGGCCTCATTTACACGATGTTTAAACTCGGTGAGCGACCGGTTGCCGGCATGATGTCCCTTCCACCGGAAGCTGGCGAATGCCCACCGCATTGGATGAGCTATGTCACCGTGACGGATGTCGATGCGAGCGTGGCCAAAGCCGTCGCTGCCGGGGGCACGGTGATCCGTCCCGTCATGGAGATCCCCAACACGGGCAAATTCGCGACCATCCAGGATCCGACTGGCGCGGTGCTCTCCTTCTGGCAAAGCCTCTGTTGAGCGGCACTCGCCCACGATAACCGCAAAAAGACAGGTGGCTTTTTTCCAGAACCGGTGAATGATCCAGGTCTATGGAAAAACCTCTCATTGCTGTTACCATGGGCGACCCCGCCGGGGTGGGCCCGGAAGTTTGCCTGGAGCTGCTGGCTGATACCGCCATCCTCGAGACCTGCACACCGGTGATCTATGGCGACCTGGCCGTGTTGCAGGCCTGTGCCCAGCACACCGGAAAGACGATGCCGGCGGCCTCCCGCGTTCGCGACTTCAAGGCCATCGCGTCCACCGCCTACACCCCGGGCACGGTGAACGCGGCCACCGGGCTCGCCAGTTATACCTACATCACCGAGGCGATCGATGCCGCATTGGCGGGTGAAGTCCGGGGGGTCAGCACCGCCCCAATCAACAAGGAGGCGTTGAAAGCGGCCGGCATCTCTCTGCCGGGGCATACCGAAATTTTTGCCGAGCGCACCAAAACCGAGCGCGCCTGCATGATGCTCACCGCGGACATCATGACCTGCAGCTTTGTCACCGTGCACGTGGGGTATCATGAAGTATCGGAACTGCTGACCACAGAACGGATCCTGGAGGTCATCGAGCTCACCCGGACCGCGCGCTCACGCATGCTCGGGCGCGAACCCCGCATCGTCGTCTGCGGATTGAACCCCCATGCGGGTGAAGGCGGGTTATTCGGCAACCGGGAAGAAGAGCGGATCATTTTGCCAGCGGTTGAACAAGCGCGCGCAGCCGGTTGTATGATCGAAGGCCCCCTCCCGCCGGATACCGCGTTCCTCGATTGGCGTCGGGCAGAAACGGACGCGCACATTTGCATGTATCATGACCAGGGACATATCATCATGAAAGCCCTCGCCTTCGATCGGGCGGTGAACACCACGCTCGGGCTGCCAATTGTCCGGACCTCGGTGGATCACGGAACCGCTTTGGATATTGCCTGGCAGGGTAAGGCGCATGCCGGAAGCCTTTTCGCCGCCGTTCGCCTCGCGACCCAGCTCGCGACCGGACCTACTTGATGACCAGGTACGGGGTGGCCTTTTTCAAAAAGCCCGGGCCAATGCCTCTCACCCGATCCAGCTCAACCAGGCTCTTGTAGGGGCGTCCGGCGATGATGGCTTCGGCGGTGACTGGACCTATGCCGTTGATCTGCTGAAGATCTTCGAGTGTGGCCGTATTCACGTTCAAGGGGTGGTCTTCACTGACGCTGCTGAACGCACCGAGCTCAAGGGCAAGCTCGCGCTGATCCTCGCGCTGCTTCTCGCGCATGACCGCAAGCTTGTCGGCCTCGCTCAAGGCCCAGATGCCATTGCGCATGATCGCGGCGGTCAGCTCAAGGTCACCCAGGCGCGCGTCGTAATCCTCTGCGCTCAAGCCCCCGGGGGTCTGGCGCTTGATGCCGTGGGCGCGAGAAAGACCGGCAAGCACGAGGCGGGCCGCGAGGTCGGATCCATCTTCGAGGGTCACAAACGCATAGACGCGGGGCTTGCCCGAACGACCGCCTGCTCTTGCGAAGGCGGTGTGCACGGTGAACGACTGCTTGGACAGGAGCTCGCGTACGTAGGCAGCGGCAATCTTCCCCTGCTTGATCACCATCTTGCCATCTACAGCAAAGTACCGGGACTGTTCGAGCACGCGACGACGATCCGAATCCTGTCCCAGCTGGGTTTCGGGACAGTCGATGTAGTAGAGCCGGATGACATGGGTTTTGCCATCATGCTTTACCATGAAGCTGTCGCCATCCCCGAAGGCCGTCTCCACATACGAAACGCCCTCCAACGTTTGCAGTGGGTCCGCATGCAGGAGGGTTGAAGTGAAAAAAACAACCAGAGGTAAAAGGTATTTGTTCATGATGTGATTTCCCAGCGGGTTTCTAGCAAGCTCCTGGGTAAGGCGCAAGCGCGGTGTTCAGGCCACGGCTGAATGACTTGCCGACGTTTAACAAAGGAAACCTGAGGACGCGAAGCGTAGCCATAAAAAAACCCGGCTGAAGTCAGCCGGGTTTTCATCAGAGAGAGTATGCCCTTAGAGCTGCACACCGAGCTTCTGCAGGGTCTCGTAGGTGATACCACCCGTGGCGAGGTTGTTTTCCAGCTGGTAGGTCTGGATCGCCGCAGCCGTCAAGGGACCGATTTTACCATCGGCATTACCGGGGTTGTAACCGGCGGCACGCAAGGCCTCTTGGATCTTAACGATCATGGGCGCGGTCATGTTGGTTTCGCAGAGGATGCGGCGCCATTCGGTCCGTTCAGAGGCGACCATGACCTGCTTGGTAATGGTCTGGTACTGCGCGGGGACCGGAGTCACTTTACGCTGTTCGGGAACGGTCACTTTCTGGACCGGCACGTTCTTGTATTCGGCCGGAATCGCCACCCTCAAGGTTTCAGGCGGCTTGACCATAACCCGCTTGGCCACCGTCTCAAACTGACCGGGAATTTCCACCCGCTTGGTGGACGCCGGGGTTTTCAACACGCGTTTCTGAATCGTCTTGTACTCGGCAGGCACTTCTACCAGGCAGAGAATTTCGCCGGTCGCGTTGTCAATCTTCTCAGACGGGCCGCGACCTTTTTTCCACATGACGGCCGCATCGCGAACCTTCACCTGCTCGGTGACCATTTCATATTCAGGCGGTACTTCTTCCAGCCGATAGGAAGGCGGGGAGACCATGACTTTTTCTGTGACCGTCTTGTATTCGGCCGGAATCACTTCCAACTTTTCGCCGCCTTCGGAAACGAGTACGCGTTCCTGTACGGTTTCATACTGGGCCGGGATGATCGCAACGGTTTCTGCCGCATCGGCGATCAACACCTCTTCGGTGATCGTCTTGTATTCCGCAGGAACGACCACGCGGGCATAACACTCACCTGCACGGGGATTGGGCGGGAGTGAGCTTGCATCGTATCCCATGGGCGGGGAAACCGAGGCTCCGCGGGCGCTTACCACGGGAGCACTTGCCATCGCAGCGGCGCTGTTGACGCGGGTCACTTGAACATTACTGCGCTGAACCTCCTGGTAGGCGGCATCCTGCCCGGAGCGAGAATGGCTCGTGGTGGAAGACCCATCCGCCGTATACGCCGTGCCGGTACGGTTGTACGCAGCGCTATCATCATAGGCCCCACCGGGTCCGATATAATAGCGATCAGTCGAAGAACATCCAGCGATCAAGAAGGTGCACGCGATCAGGGTGGCGGGGGCGATACTTTTTTTCATGTTGCAACTCCAGTTATATAAAGTGGGTTTTCCCTTAGCTCGTACGAAATTGACATATAGTTCATTTGACACCGTGTGTAAACTTTAATTTCGACCTATTGCTTTAGTATGGCGCGTTCCCGCTGGTAGCGATTCGTAATCTCACTGATCAAGGCGCTGAGTTGATTGATTTCGCGATCGAGCTCCTGGAAGTTCTGGTCCAGGGGACTTGCGCCACTATTACGCAGGGTCTGCTTCTGCTGCATCAGTTGGGCTAAGCGCTGTTGTTGGGTGTGGATTTCCGCGGCCATGGCATCGAGCGCCGGGCTGGCCACGCTGGGGCGGTGCGCCTTGTAAAAGTAGGCCAGCACCTGGTTGGCCTCTTCGAGGGTCTGGACCTGCAGCTGGATCACCCCGCCGGTAATTTTTTCCTGCACGACGGGTTGCATCGTCGTATGCCCATTCAGCTGGAAGCGAATTCTTTTCTGCAGGTTGGCTTCGGTGAACGCGGCCAGGGCGGTGCCCGTTTTTTCATCCAATCGAATGCTCAGACCGATGCTGTTGTCGCCCGGGATAATCTGGATGGTCTGAATCTGTTCCCAAACCAGGTTAAACGCCGGCGGGAGTTCCTTGGATGGTTTGTTCGCTGCATCGGCCTCCTGCGCGCATACGACGGACACGTGGAAACAGGCAATCACGACAGCCGCGATCCAGATCGGGCGAAAAAAGAAGAAACGATGCATAGCAGACCTTAAGGTTGTACGGAGGGAGGTGGCTCAACCGTCTTGAGCCCGGGAGGCGTGGCGAGCGCCGGCGGAAAATGTCCGACGTGATACTGGTGGCAGGTTAAACAATCGTCCCGCACGGATTTCCCATTGTGGCATTGCTGGCAGATGGCTTTCTGCATGGGAAGAAAACTACTCACGAAGGTTTGGGGATCGCGGTCCGCATACCCGCTGGCAACATTCGCATCCTTGTTGACCTGGTGACAATGGAGACAGCCCTTTTCATCCATAAGCATAAAATGCAGCCCGTGATTAAACCGGTTGAACTTTTTAACATGCTCTTCGGGATGGTAGCCCTGCCAGTTTACCTGGCCGCCATCCACGCTGTGGCACTTGGTACAAGCGGATGCGATCGCATGGTCGGGATTCGCGTTAATGATTTCCTGGAGGTACGGATCTGCATGGCCTGACGGATGGTAGTTCAGCGTAAACTCGTCGTCGTCCCGGTACCACCCCCCGTTGGCCTGAC
>JBLIND010000012.1:0-38023 GCA_047639095.1 Candidatus Omnitrophota bacterium
AGCCGCGTTGGTCGATTCTTGAACCGCTGGCCCGCCATAAAGAGGACATTGATGATCACAATATTCCCCGCATGTTGTGGTTGGCGCTGCGTTGTTTGACCCGATGGCCTTCCCGCTCCTTGCCACGGAGTGGCGGAATTCTTCAGCCCCGGGTTTCAACCCGAGGTAGTCCCCAAGCTCACCCACCCCGGAGGGGTGGAGGTAAACGGTATCCCAGGAATCCTTCCGTCCCTCTGGGACGTGAGATATCTTATTGGCGAACCCCGGCCTGAAGGCCGGGGCTAAAAACCATGCCCTCTCCGGGGACGGCTGGAGTTTTGACCCAACACGTCCCCTCCGTGGGCCGAGATACTCTCCCAAAGCGCTCGTCCTTGAAAACATGCAGACACAAAAAAACCCCGTAACGGTATCAGGGTGATGCTCTGAGCCCGAGCTCAAAGTGGGTGCACATACCGATGTACATTACTGCCTTACGTAAAGGGTACGAACATACATCGGATCGCGTGCTCCCTAAGTTATAAAAAGGCCAGAGGATATACGCCTGATACACTCAAGTTACGGGGCAATCGAAAAATAAATTGCGCGATTTTGAGTTCAATCTAGTAAAGAACGTTGCTAAAATAACCATACCTCATCAGGTGGAAATGATTAACAAAAAAGCGATAGAATCGTAAATAACTTGTCGCTGATTTGGCTGTACACGGTGTGCGAAATCGGCTTGTCCGCGACGGGTTGTAGCCCCTTTTCGTGCGAGCTTTTTTAACGTATTCAACCCTTCGGAACGTCGGCCTTCAGTCGGTCGCGCAGGCGATCCTTCACCTTCTCGTGATAACCGGTCGCCTGTTCATCGGTCAGGGTCCCTTTGCTCGAACGGTAGGTGAAGCTATAGGCCATGCTCTTTTTTCCCGCGCCGAGTTTGTCGCTGCGGAACACATCAAACAGCTCGACCGATTCGAGTTCTTTCGGCGCATTCGCGTTGATCACCTTCATCACGTCGGCATGCTTTACCGACTCGTCGACCACGAGTGCGGCATCGCGGCTGGTCGATGGATAGGTTGGGACCGGCGTCATCTTATTAGGAGCCAACGACACATAGAGGAAGGGGGCGATGTCGATTTCCGCCACCGCTACCGGCTCGGTCATCCGCAGCTTTTCGCGGAGTTCTTTTTTCACCAATCCAACCTCGCCGATGACCGCGCCATCCTTAAGGACCTTGGCCGCCCGACCCGGCGCATAGAGGAAGCTGTCCAGTGCCTCGAAGGTGAACGTACACTCCTGGTTGACCGCGATCTGCTCGAGGATGCCCTTGATCCAGCCGTACATCTCGTCCTCCGACACCGGTTTCATCTTGTCGAGGCGGCCACGGCCGATGGGGCCCAGCAGGCCGACCGACAAATGGGTGCCTTCGTTATGCTGGTCACCATCCAGGCTGAAAACGCTGCCCAGCTCGAACACCGCGGCCTCATGATTCTGATACGCCTTATTCCGGCCGAGGGTGTCGACCAGCTGAGGCAGGAGAGAGGTGCGTAAAATCGATTTATCCATGCTCATCGGCAGCGGCAACACGATGCGAGAGGGCGTACGCTCGGGATCCAGTGCGTCCAGCAGCTGGGGCGAGGTCTGGCTGTAATTCATGATCTGCTGAAGGCCCAGGCCGTTCAACTGCTGACGCAAGCGTCGCTCGGCCCGGACTGCGGCGTCATTTGCCCCGGTGACGATCTCCGCGCGTGGGGCGGGGGTCGGGATCTGATCCAGCCCGTAAATCCGGGAGAATTCCTCGATCAAATCCACCTCGCGCGTGAGATCGCGACGGAAGGTGGGAATGCGCACCGTGCAGGACGTTGCATCGTCGGACAACACCGTGAGATGCAGGGCATTGAAAACCCTCTTCACCGCTTCGGCCCCGGCCTGAATGCCCACCAGGTCGAAAATCTTTTCATAGCGACAGGTAAGGCTGCCAGCTTCTGCGGGTTGCGGATACACATCGATCACGCCCTTGGCCACGGTCGCCCCCGCGTGTTCGACCAGCAAGGCGGTGGCGCGTCGACTCGTCCAGTCCACGCCGCCGATGTCGCATCCGCGCGCGAAACGATAGGAGGACTCGGTATTCAGATTGAGGTTCTTGGCCGTGGCGCGCACATTCGACGCATCGAACATCGCGCTTTCCAGCAGGATGGTTTCCGTGTTGTCCCGGATCTCGCTGTCCGCCCCGCCCATCACCCCGGCGACGGCGACCGAGCGTTCCGCATCGGCAATCAACAGGTGATCGGCCGTGAACTCCCGTGACTGTCCATCCAGGGTGTTCATGGTTTCACCCGCGCTCGCATTGCGGACCACGATGCAACGCCCCTTTAGCAGGCTGTAATCGAAAGCATGCAACGGTTGCCCGCATTCGAGCATGACGTAATTCGTAATGTCCACGGCGTTGTTGATGGGGCGTACGCCGGCCAGTGTAAGGCGCCGCTGCATCCACTCGGGGCTCGGAGCAATCGTGATGCCGGTCATGATGCGGGCGGTGTAGCGCGGGCAGCGCGTGGTGTCGAGAACCTCAACCGAGGTGAGGGATTCGACGGCATCGCCGTTCTCCGGGAAGTCGACGGCGGGTACGTTGAGCGTGCTGTCATACAAGGCCGCCACTTCGCGGGCGACGCCGATGATGCTCAGGCAGTCCGGCCGATTCGGCGTGATCTCCAACTCGAAAACCACCTCGGGTACATCGGTGTACACCTGGTGGATCGGTGTGCCGATCGCCGTGTCGTCCGGTAGATCGATGATGCCATCGTGATCGCTGGAAATGCCCAACTCATCTTCGGCGCAGAGCATGCCGAGCGATTCCACGCCGCGAATCTTGGCCTTTTTCAACTTCAAGCCGTTGGCCAGGGTCACCCCGACCGGAGCAAAAATCGTTTTCATCCCCACGCGCACATTGGGCGCGCCGCAGACGACGACGGATGAGTCGCTGCCGTCAAAGATGGTGCACAGGGTCAGGCGGTCGGCCCCCGGATGCGGGTTTACCTCACGAATTTCAGCCACCACGATGCGTGCGATGTCGTCCTCGCTGTAGGCAGCGGGGTCGAAGCCGATCTGTTCAATGGCTTCGACTTCGATGCCGGAGAAGGTGAGCTTGTCGCTCAGGCCTGCAATCGTGTCTTCAAAATCTACGTAGTCTTTTAACCAGCTCAGGGGCAGTTTCATGTTGTGTCCTTACTTAACTCTGGAGCGGCTAATTTATTGACCAGCCTTGCAATAAATTGCGGCGGCAAGAGCGGCGATAAATCGCCCCAGTCCAGAACTTCAAATCCATTGCATCATTTAAAATTGGCCAAGAAAACGAACGTCGTTCTGGTACAGGCGGCGGATGTCGTCGATATCCAGCATCACCATGGCGATCCGTTCGATCCCCATGCCGAAGGCGTATCCGGTGACGTCTTCCGGATCGTACCCGACGGCCTTGAACACCTCCGGGTCGACCATGCCGGCGCCCATGATTTCGATCCAGCCACTTTCCTTGCAGGTTCCGCAGCCTTTCGGGGTCGGCTGTTTTGCGCAGACGTGGCAGGAGAAGTCCACTTCCAGACTCGGTTCGGTAAAGGGGAAGAAATGCGGGCGGAAGCGAATCTTCACATCCGGCCCGAGAATCTCGCGTGCGAAATACGCGATATCGCCTTTGAGGTCGGCCATGGAAACCTTTTCCGATACGTACAGCCCTTCGACCTGATGAAAGTTGGCGCTGTGGGTCCGGTCTTCCGTGTCGCGCCGATAGCAGCGCCCGGGGGAAAGAATCCGCACCGGCGGTTTGTTGTTTTCCATGTAGCGAATCTGGACGGGGGAGGTGTGCGTCCGGAGCAGGTTGCCGTTGTCCAGGTAGAAGGTATCCCGCGCGTCACGCGAGGGGTGATCCGCCGGGGTATTCAGCGCATCAAAATTATGAAAGACATCTTCCATGTTCGGACCTTCGGCCACGGTGAAGCCGATGGCGGAAAAAATGTCGACCACGCGGTCGGTGATCTGACTGATCGGATGCGCGGAGCCGAGTCCGCGCCACTGGCCGGGCATCGTATAGTCGAAGGCGCCGGCCACGGCTTGTTCCTGCCCCGCGAGGACCGCCTGCTTGCGTTCTTCCAGCGCCGCCTGAACGTCCTTCTTCAGGCCGTTTACGGCCTGGCCAAAGGTGGCCTTGAGCTCATTCGGCACGTCCTTGAGCGCCTGCATGACATCCTGCATGAGGCCCTTGCGGCCCATGTATTTGATGCGCAGGGCTTCCACGGCATCGGAGTCGAGGGCGTCTCTGACCTCGGCCAGGGCGGTGTCTTTAATCTGTTTTAGTTTATCAACGTCCATGTTTTCCTCGTGGGAATCAAAGTGCGGCGCTGTAATAGCGGGGGATGGGGGACATGTCACGTATTTATGGGTGTGCAAGGTCTGCGCTCCACCCTTGACCCATGAAGGACCCAGGCGCTATATCTCCCGCCATGAAAGTATCTCTCATCGCGGCCCTCGCGGATAACGGAACCATCGGTAAGGACAACGCTTTGCCCTGGCATTTGCCGGATGATTTCAAGTGGTTCAAAAAGATGACCCTGGGCAAGCCCGTCATCATGGGCCGCCGGACCTGGGAATCCATCGGGAGCAAACCGCTGCCCGGCCGCAAGAACATCGTGCTGACCCACAGTCCATCCAGCCATGTTCGCGGGGTGGAGATGGTATTCAACCTGCAGCGAGCGGTGGAATGTGCCGGCCGGGAAGATGAAGCGGTTATCATCGGGGGCGCCCGTCTTTACAAGGAAGCGCTGCCGATCGCGGACCTGATGTACCTCACCCGGGTGCATGCGGACCTCGAAGGAGACACGTTTTTTCCCGAGGTCGACTGGAATCAATGGGAACGCCTTTCCAGCGAAGCGCACGCCGCAGATGAGCGCCACGCCTACGCGTTTACCTGTGAGACGTGGAAACGCCGACGGTAGAAATCCTCCTTTCAGCGTTTATGACCTGCTAAACTATGCGAAACCCGCCCTTAGGTCTTGATCTTTGTGGTCTCATCCGGCAAATATCCGCCCTTTTAATCTGTCCGATATCTCGAACATAAGGAACACCCATGGCTAAAGAAACGCGATTATTCACCTCTGAGTCCGTCACCGAAGGACATCCCGACAAAATGGCCGACGGGATCTCCGATTCCATTCTCGACGCACTTCTTGCTCAGGATCCCACCAGCCGCGTTGCCTGCGAAACCATGATCACCACCGGTATGGTCGTTCTCGCCGGTGAAATCACCACCAACGCCCGCATCGATTACGCCGAAATTGTCCGCCGCAAGGTTAAGGACATTGGCTACGACCACAGCGACAAAGGATTTGATTGCTCGACCTGCGCCGTCCTCGTTTCCCTCGACCGTCAATCCCCGGACATCGCTCAAGGCGTGACCGTGGGCAAAGGCAAGTTCAAGGAGCAGGGCGCCGGCGACCAGGGCATGATGTTCGGGTATGCCTGCAACGAAACACCTGAGTTGATGCCGCTTCCGATTGCGCTGTCGCACAAGCTCACCGCCAAGTTGAGCCAGGTCCGCAAGAACGGAAAGCTCGCTTACCTCCGCCCGGACGGCAAGTCTCAGGTCACGGTCGAGTACGACGAAAAGGGCAAGCCGGTTTACATTCCGACGGTGGTGATCTCCTCGCAGCACGACGAAAAAGTCACGCACGCCAAATTGGAGAAAGACATCATCAACGAAGTCATTAAGAAGGTCATCCCGGCCAAGTTGATGGACAAGAAAACCCGTTTCCTTATCAATCCGACCGGCAAGTTTGTCATCGGTGGTCCGATGGGCGACTGTGGCCTCACCGGCCGCAAGATCATCGTCGACACCTACGGCGGCATGGGCCGTCACGGTGGCGGTGCCTTCTCCGGTAAAGATCCTTCCAAGGTCGACCGCAGCGCGGCTTATATGGCGCGATACGTGGCGAAGAACATCGTCGCGGCCAAGCTCGCCAAGCGTGCGGAAGTTCAGTTGGCTTACGCCATTGGCTTCCCCGAGCCGATTTCCGTGCTCGTCGACACCTTTGGTACCGGCACCCACAGCGATGCCGACATCGCCGCGGCGGTGCGTAAGGTCTTCGGCCTCAAGCCGGCCGAGATCGTCAAGCAGCTCAAGCTGCTGCGTCCGATCTACGAGCAGACCTCCGCCTACGGTCACTTCGGTAAAACCTCGGCGAAGGATCTGGAATCCTTCACCTGGGAAAAGACCGACAAGGCCGCGGCGCTGCAAAAAGCGATCAAGTAAGTGCTGCACGGCGCCCGCGATGCGGGCGCCGTCGTTCTTTGCTCTGGTCACTCCATTTCTGCTGGCCGGGGGGCTCAGCTCTTCACCGGGTACGTTTTCCTATGATAGGAAGATGGTTTTAAAAACGTTCTGATGATCGGAACGACCGCTCGTTCCGACGTGGATTTTTTCCGATGATCGGAACGGAAATGTTACATCGTTCCGATGATCGGAACACCGACCAGTGCCATGAAAACCGCGGAAACTTTCAGCGCCGAACTCGATGCGCTTGTCCTTCATCACTACTACAGTGAAGAATGGGAACTCCGCAGCGCGGCCGGGCTGTATTTTGAGTCGCTGGATCCGGCGGAGCGGCTGATCTTTCGCGACATGTTCGTCGCGCGGCTGAAAGCCGATCCCTCGGTGGTGAATATTTCGCTCAGCCCCTCCTTTAAGTTCCCCGAGGTGGTGAATGCGATCGCCGATTGCCTGGATGCCGCGGAGCAGGCTTCCTGCTTTACCCGGACCATGATGACCGCCTTGCGGCCGTATCATGAAGATCGCGCCTTTCACGCGGTAGCGCGGTTTATCGATTCCGAACAGGAGATCGAAGCTTTGCGGATTGTTGCGGAGATCAATTTTATCAAAGCGATTCCGCATCTGCGCAGAGCCTTCGGTCAGGATCACCTGGTGGAAGTGTGCCTGCACATTTTCAACGATCGCAAACGGAAGACGGGGATGGATCAGCTGGTGCGGGAGATACAATTGTTTTCCGAAGAGCGTCCGCGGTGGTATCGTCGGCGTTTAAAGGCCATGTTTCTGATCAAAGTGGGGGAGCATTCGCCGTTTAGTGAGGGAGAAATAATCCGTATTCTGGAGGAGGTTATTCGATGAAGCTTGAAGGTGTGATTTTTGATTTTGACGGGGTGGTTGTTGATACAGAGCCGCTGCATTACCAGGCCTTCGCCGATATGCTCGAGCCGTTAGATTTTCCCTTTACGTGGGAGATGTATCAGGAGCTTTACATGGGGATGGATGATCGCGAGGCCTTCGATACGGTTTATGCGCGCAATGGCCAGGTATTGACGGCGGCGGAGCGTACGGCCTTGATTGAGCAGAAGGCCCATCAGTTCCCTGCGTTGGCGGCCGCTGCGGACCTGGCGCCGTTTCCCGGGGTGGAGGCGTTGATCCGTGAGGTGTCAGGGACGCTTCCGCTGGGCCTGTGTTCGGGTGCGCTCGAGGTGGATATTCAGCCGCTGCTGGCTCGCTTTGATCTGCAGGACTGTTTTGACCAGTTGGTGACGGCGGAGCAGGTGAAGCGGAGTAAGCCGGATCCTGAATCGTATCGATTGACCCTGGAGCGCCTGGGGCTGACGAATCCGGCTGCGGTTATCGCGATTGAGGACACTCCGGCCGGGATTCGTTCGGCCAAAGGTGCCGGCTGTCGGGTGCTGGCGGTGACGAACAGTCACGTGCCGACCACGCTTTTACGAGCGGACTGGGTGGTTCCCGGGCTGCAGGGGGTGAACATCGAAGCTTTGCAAGAGCGTCTCAACGACGCATAATGGATTATGGTTTTGAGGATGGTCATCTTAGGTTTAGGCGGCTGGTTGGCGCTGGTGACCTGGAGTGTTGCCGACCCGGATGACACCTTGTATGTCGAGGGGTTGGCTGTGGATGGACTGGGTCTCCATAAAGTTCAGGTGCTGGAATTGTTTTCGAGCGTCGAGCGGTCTCCGGGAGCCCTGCCCGAATTCTCACTCGCAAAACCTCTGTTTACCGGGGACCATGGCCCGGCGCCGGAGCAGGTTCGTTTTTTCCGAGAGTTCAGCCAGGCGATGTTGTCGACCAAGATGAACAGCCAGGACTGGTTTATGGCGATGGAGATCATCGAGAATCGCCTGGCCTATAAACCCGGTGATCTTGAATCCTTGAAGAGTGCCGCAGGCCTTGCCTCGGTGATGAAAGATTACCGCAAGGCTGAAACGTATTTTAGCGAGTATCTGAAACAGCGGCCAAAGGATCTGTTGATGCAGGCTGGCCTGGCGCATTTGCTGCTTCATATGGGGCAGCATACCAATGCCGAGCAGGTGTGTGCGGACATCCTCGCCGTGAACCCGACCTCTGTTGAGGCACGCTTTTCCATGCTTTGCACCTATCTCGCTCGCGATCTTGAGCCAAAGGCCATGCTGGTGGATGAAGCGTACTGGTTATTTCGATTGTTGCCCGAGAAACGCATGATCGCCGGTTGGCTCGCGGGAGACCGGGAAGAGCTGCTACGGTTGATGAATGCGGATGGGTTCCAGCGGCTTGCAGCCTATACCCTGGGCCCGGGCACCCACGAAAACGTGACCTTGATCTTTGACGCGCTGAACAAAGCAGAGCTGGCGTACCGGTCAAGGCAGTGGGGGGAGGCCCTGGTGTATTACGACCTGGCGAAGGATTACGGCGTGCGTTCCGTCTTTCTGTACGAGGATATTGCGCGTTGTTACCTGGAGATGGGCGAGGTGCAGAAAGCCCTGGACGTGATGAAGACCCTGGTACTAACGGCTCCGGATGTGCCGCAGATCTGGTCAAATGTGGGCTATATCCTGATGCAGTCCAGTCTTTATGTCGAAGCCACCAAGGCGTATCGTCAGGCTTTGAAGCTGGATGCCAGCAATCCGAATCTGCTGTTTGGGCTGGCGGCGGCCTATGCTGGGGTGGGGCAGTTGGATCAGGCCTGGCCGCTGCTTGAGCGCCTGGCCAAGACCCATCCGGAGCAGATGAGCAAGTGGCTTGAGGGCGACAAACCGTACCTGCAGGCCATTCAACAGGATCGCCGCTTTCCCCTGTTGTTTTAGTGATTGCGACCCTTACTTGACGCTTTCGTTTCGGGTCTAGGCTAAAAAGTCATTGCTTTTGAATTCGTTCAAGGTAGATACCCACCACGTATGGCCAATAAAAAAGACGATTTGATTCAAGTAGATGGTGTAGTCAGCAAGGTTCTGCCCGCGACGATGTACAAAGTGAAGCTCGAAGGGGACCTTGAAGTGCTTGCACATATTTCCGGAAAGATGCGGAAAAACTGGATCCGAATCACCACGGGCGACAAGGTTACGGTTGAAATGTCGCCTTATGATCTGACCAAGGGTCGGATAACCTACCGCCACCGCAACTAAGCGCTCGTGACCCGGAGTTGAATCCTTCCAGGATTCTATAGAATGGTGGCCGCAAATACAGGGTCTGCGACCCGGTGCTCTGGAGTTTGATGCCTTCGGGAGAAGGGGTCGCGCCATACCGGACTTGATGTCTGGAGATGGTTTTACCTCATTCCCTCTATCCCGCCCGTGATTTTTTCCGCATAACCATTCTAATGTCCCCGGCGCCATCGACTATCCGCAGGGGCCCGCCACTTTTCCGTCAAATCCTGTTGTTGCCTTGCGTACCTTCAATAGCGTATTCCATATACCGAGCTTGCCCCATATATAGATTAACGACGATATGAGTAATTCAGACCACCAGGTGCCCAACCTCGACCGGGCGTTGACGATCATCGAATGGATGAATGATCGGGCCACCGGGGTGTCGCTTTCAGAAATCGCCAAGGACCTTTCTTTTCCCCAGAACAGCGTTTACCGGATCATGATGACACTGACGGCCCGCGGGTACGTGGAGCGCGACGAGAAGACCAAGCGATTTTACCTCGGTCGAAAATTTTTGTCGATCTGCCAATCCTCCATTGCCGAGCGGAACCTGATTGAATTGTCCATCGATATCATGCGGGAGTTGCGGGATGAGACCAAAGAATCGGTCCTGTTCGGGACCCTGATCGGGATTGAGGGGGTGGTGCTGGAGCAGGTTCCAGGCACCCATAATTTTCGTTTTGTGGTCGAGCCGGGCACGCGTTTTCCTCTGCATACTGCGGCTCCGGGGAAGGCGATCATCGCGGACTTGCCCTCGCACGAAGCGGATGCGCTCATTGACCGCCTCCCGCTCAAGCGCTTTACCGGGAATACCCTCACGAGTAAAAAAGCCTTTCGGGAACATATGAACGGGGTGCGCGAGGCCGGATTCGGGCTCGACCACGCCGAGGAAATGGAAGGGCAGCACTGTGTCGCGGCCGCGATTCGAGATACCTACCAGTATCCGGTTGCGGCCATTTGGATTACCGCGCCGGCGAATCGATTGCCGGCCACCGATTTTGAAGACTGGGGTCGCCTGGTAAAGGCGCATGCGGATCGAATCAGCGAACGCCTTCGACGCTCAGTTGGAAATGTAGCTTAAGCGAGTATTTTATGATGATGAAACGGCTTCGTATTCTTTTTTCGATGGCTTTTGCGCTTTCTGTGCAGGCCGAACTTTCCGAGCGCGACAAAGTCGCCTTCTACGACAGCCAGGTTGTGCCCATTATCGACGCGCATTGCCTGAAGTGCCACGGCGGGGAGGAGAAGCTCAAAGGGGGCCTGAGTCTCACCAGTCGAAAAAACCTGCTTGAAGGCGGTGAGCTCGGAACCGTGATCAATCCGGAGCATCCGGAGCAAAGCCTGCTCCTGGAGATGATCAGTTATAAGGACGGCGATCATGAGATGCCGCCCAAGGCGAAGCTTTCGGATGAGAAGGCTGCGGTACTGGCCAAGTGGGCCGAGCTGGGCTTTCCATTTAATCCCAGTACCGAAAAATATCGGGCGCCGCCCAAATCGACCGCACACAATGAGGTAAACGAGGCAAACCGCAACTGGTGGGCTTATCGCAAGGTCGTCCAGCACCCGGTTCCAACGGTCAAGGATGCGCGCTGGCAGAAAAAACCGATTGATGCCTTTCTGGCGCACCAGCTTGAAGAGCAGGGC
Source organism: Candidatus Omnitrophota bacterium (assembly GCA_047639095.1). Taxonomy (GTDB): domain Bacteria; phylum Verrucomicrobiota; class Kiritimatiellia; order SS1-B-03-39; family UBA6053; genus JAPYUI01. The sequence goes on from JBLIND010000012.1 coordinate 11,086, forward strand.
CTCACGCCCAATGGGCCGGCGACGCGCGCGGCCTTGATTCGTCGGGCCTCGTACAACTTGACGGGGCTACCGCCCACGCTCGCCGAGGTGGCCGCGTTTGTGGCGGATACCTCGCCCAATGCCTGGGAAAAAGTGGTGGATGATCTGCTGTCCCGCCCGCAGTACGGCGAGACCTGGGGCCGGCACTGGCTCGACCTCGTGCGCTTCGCCGAATCGGATGGTTATGAACGCGACAGTACCAAGCCGCACATCTGGCGTTACCGGGACTACGTGATTTCCGCCTTTAATAACGACAAGCCCTACGACCAGTTCATCAAGGAGCAACTGGCGGGCGACGAGTTCCCCGATCCCGGAACAGACCAGATGGTGGCCACCGGCTTTTATCGCCTCGGGGTTTGGGATGATGAACCCGCGGATCGAGATCTCAATCGCTACGACGTGCTGGATGGCATCGTGGCGACCACAGGCGAAACCTTTCTCGGGATGACGATCGGGTGTGCGCGTTGTCATGCCCATAAGATCGATCCGTTCCCGCACGAGGATTACTACAGCTTTCTGTCCTTCTTCCAGAACATCACGGACTACGCCAAAGGCAATGCGAATGTCGCCAAGGTTATGGGGCAGCAGGACAAGGACCTGCTTACGAAAAAGCAGGAAGAACAAAAAAGAAAAGAGGATGATCTTCAGGGCAAGCTCCATTCGCTGAGGCGAAATTTTGTTCGGGAATCCAAACTGGCGGAGCCGGAGGCACAAGTCCACCTGTCGGACATGGTCGATGTCCGCTACCGCTTCTATCGCGACACCTTCGACAAACTGCCCGACTTCGACAAGCTGCGTGCGGAAAATACCGGAAGTCTGGAGCATAACTTCTTCGATCTCGGCGTCGCAACCCGTCCGGATGCCATGGGACTCGTGTTCGAGGGGCAGTTGGTGGTGTACGGGCCCTTGGAGTACGAATTCTCCTTGGATTCCAAAGATGGATCCCGCCTGATCGTGGATGGCAAAACCGTCATCGATTACGATGGGGTACATCCCATGGGCCTGCCGAAAACCGCGAAAGTCACCTTGCGAAAAGGCCTGGTGCCGATTCGTTTCGAGTATTTCAACAAGGTCGGTACGCCGGCGTTTAACGTGGGCCTGGTCAACAAGCGAAGCAGCCTTTCCCTGCCTGGAAAAAGTAAACGTGCGGTGCTCTTGCCGGACTCCCAGGTGGAGGGAATTACCTGGTCGTATACGACCAAGCAGCCGGGCACCGAGTGGACGCATACGGAATTTGATGATCGTGGATGGAAAGCCGGACCAGGTGGGTTCGGCCGCAAGGGAACGCCGGGTGCGCAGGTGCGGACGGACTGGCATACGCCGGACATCTGGTTGCGCAAGACCATCACGGTTGATGAATCGCCCGCATCGCTTTACCTGAGCATCAACCACGACGAAGATGCCGAGGTGTACATCAACGGCCTGATGGCCCATAAGGTAGAGAGCCACATTGGAAAGTACATTTCCGTGAAGCTCGATCCCGGCAGCCTGAAGCCGGGTGCGAACGTGATTGCGGTGCATTGTCACCAGACCTCCGGTGGTCAGTACATCGATGTGGGCCTGTACGACAAAGAGGGCGTCCCCTCGCTCGATGCGCTAATGGATCAACAGATCGCGAAGGTGTTGAACGACAAGCTGGCGGGCAATTACAAACGGATGAAGGCCGACCTGAAGCGGTTAAGCGACCACCCCGTGGTCGAAGGACAGGTGGAAGCCCTCGTGGTCAAGGAGCGCGGAGTAACGCCGCCGGATACCTTCGTCCTGCTTCGCGGGAATCCGCATGTGCCCGGCGACAAGGTGGAGCCGTCGTTCCCTCAGATCCTGGAAGACGGTACGATCCCGGTCATCTCGCCGCGGCCCGAAGTGAATTCCAGTGGCCGCCGGACGGCACTGGCCAATTGGATCGCCTCCAAAGATAACCAGCTCACCGCACGGGTCATGGTGAATCGCATCTGGCAGCATCATTTTGGTCGAGGTCTGGTTCGCTCGACGAGCAACTTCGGTCGGGTAGGGGATATGCCCACACACCCGGAACTGCTGGACCGGCTCGCCTACGACTTCATGCATGATAAAAACTGGAGCATCAAAGCGATGCATCGGGAGCTCATGCTGTCGCAGGCCTATCAGATGTCTTCGGCCCCCAATCCGGAAGCCCTCGCGCAGGATCCGATCAACAATCACTTCTGGCGGTTCAACATGCGCCGCCTGAGTGCCGAAGAAATTCGCGACAGCGTGCTGCAAGTGACCGGGGTGCTGAACCTGAAGATGGGTGGCCCGAGTTTTTACTCCACGATTCCAGAAGCGATTCTCGCGACCTCGTCCACCGGCAAAGGCAAGTGGGGGAAATCGCCTGAAGATGAAGAGAACCGGCGCAGCGTGTATATTTTCACCCGTCGCTCGCTGCTTGACCCGATGCTGGTGATGCACGATTCGGCGGATACGGATTCCCATTGTTCCGTGCGCTTTACCACGACCGTGCCCACCCAGGCCTTGAGTATGATGAATGGTGAATTTATTAATCAACGGGCGCTCGCCCTGGCGGAGCGGCTGCGCACGAAATCGAATAAACCGGTGGACCAGGTGAAGCTGTGTATCGAGCTTGTCACCAACCGACCTGCTTCACCGGCCGAAGTCGAACGCGGCCTGGCCTTCATGGCTGAGCTCAAGCGGGTGGCCGGAGTAGACGACAAGGTCGCGCTGGACCGATTCGCCCTGCTGGCCATGAACATGAACGAATTTATTTACCTGGACTAAGAGGTCATCATGAAGCCGACAAAAAATGAAGAAATGCAAGCCCGGCAGTTCTGCCGCCGGGTGAATACCGACCGCCGCAGTTTCCTGACCAGCGTGGGCGGGGGATTCGCCTCCCTCGCCATGACCGGTATGTTAGCGTCCGATGGGTTCCTGGCGAGTCAGACCCACGCCGCCGACGGAGTGACGCCCCTGAATCCGCTCGCACCCAAGCGCCCGCACTTTGAAGGCAAGGCCAAGTCGGTGATCTTTCTGTTCATGTATGGTGGACCCAGCCATATGGATACCTTCGACTATAAACCGAAGCTCTACCCGCTCGATGGCAAAACGATTGATGTGAAAACGTTTGGCCGGGGTGGAAAGAAAAATCAGGGCCGGGTGGTCGGTCCCAAGTGGGCGTTCAAGCCCTACGGTCAATGCGGGAAACAGGTCTCCGATCTCTTCCCGAACGTCGGGTCCTGCGTGGATGACATTGCGTTCATCCATTCCATGACCGCCGACTCGCCGATTCACGGATCCGCGATGTTAATGATGAACTCCGGGCGCTTGTTGAGCGGGAATCCTTCGCTGGGTTCCTGGGTGAACTACGGGCTGGGTACGTCCAATGAAAACCTGCCCGGCTACGTCGTCATGTTGGACAAAACCGGCGGTCCGATTTCCGGGGCGAAAAACTGGTCCAGCGGCTACATGCCCGCGAGTTATCAGGGGACCGTCTTCCGTTCACAGGGGTCGCCTATTCTCGATCTCGAGCATTCGGCGAAGATGAGCAAGCAGGAGCAGCAGGTTATGCTCAAGCACCTGGCCGAATACAACGACGGGCATTTGTCTTCGCGCATCGATAACTCGAACCTGGCCGCGCGTATCGCCAGTTATGAACTGGCCTATAAGATGCAGGCCTCTGCTCCGGAAGCGGTGGATGTGGACGATGAGCCCGAACACATCAAAAAGATGTACGGCTACGACCAGGATCGCACGCAGGATTTTGCCCGCAAGATGATCCTGTCGCGTCGTTTGGTCGAGCGTGGTGTGCGCTTTATCCAAGTCTACTCAGGCGGCAATCACAACGACGCCAACTGGGATGCCCACGGCGATCTCGAGAAAAATCACAACTACCACGCGGGCAATACAGACCTGCCTATCGCAGGTCTGATTAAGGATCTGAAACAACGGGGCCTGTTCGACGAGACGCTCATCGTCTGGGGCGGAGAGTTCGGTCGTCAGCCTACCGCGGAGTATGCGAAGGGCACCGGTCGCGATCACAACGCCTACGGGTTCACCATGTGGATGGCCGGCGGCGGGATCAAGGGCGGCGTCAGCGTGGGCCAGACCGATGAGCTCGGGGCGGCGGCGGTTGAAGACCGTTTCGGCGTCAAACACATGCACGCGACCGTGTTGAATCAGCTGGGCTTCGATCCTGAGGCCCTGTCGTATTTCTATGCCGGACTCAACGAGACGCTCGTCGGTGTCGAGGGGGCTGCTCCGATTCACCAGATCATAGCCTGATCTCCTGCCCGTCGTTCTGGCGTGCCCGTCGTTCTGGCGTGCCCGTCGTTCTGGCGTGCCCGTCGTTCTGGCGTAGCATGGCAGTCCCCTGCCGTGTCCCTTTTCATCGGTGCGCGATCACCCCGAACTGAAACCAACCGACTTTGTTCAGATCCTGAATTACCCACTTGACAGTAGGTGAACATACGTTTACTTATACTTCATGCAGACGAAAACCATGCCAGCCGATAAAACCTCCATCCACGAAGACCTCGAGCGTTATTTCGGGTTCAAGACGTTCCGCAAAGGCCAGGAAGCCGTCATCGAGAAACTCATGGCCGGAAAATCCGTTGTGGCGATTTTCCCCACCGGAGCCGGTAAGAGCCTGTGTTTCCAGCTCCCCGCGCTGAAGCTTCCCGGCCTGACCCTGGTGATCTCGCCCTTGATCGCGTTGATGAAGGATCAAATCGACTTTCTCCAATCCCGGAACTTACCTGCGGCTCGCCTTGATTCGACGCTGAGCCAGGCGGAGGTGATGGAGGTGTACGACGGGCTTCGTGCAAATACGATCAAGCTGCTGTATGTCAGTCCGGAGCGCCTGAACAACGAACGGTTTCTCGATCGCCTGCAGGGACTGACGATTTCCATGCTGGTGATCGACGAGGCCCATTGTATTTCCGAGTGGGGGCACAACTTCCGGCCGGATTACCTCAAACTGGCGCCGCTGGCAAAAAGCCTGAAGGCCGAGCGTGTGCTTTGCCTTACCGCGACGGCCACCCCAGGTGTCGCGCAGGATATTCGCAAGGCGTTCAGCATCGATGAAACCGATGAAGTCCACACCGGGTTCTACCGGTCCAATCTCGACATCGTGTTGAATCCTCAGCCGCTGGATCGACGACTTAAGGCGTTGAAAGAACGCATCCAGGCGAATCCGTCCGGGCCGGCAATTGTCTATGTCACCTTGCAGAAAACCGCAGAGTCTGTGGCGAAGGCTTTACCGGGCGCAAAGGCCTATCATGCCGGGATGAAAGACGAAGCGCGAACCGCCGTGCAGCAATGGTTTATGGAGTCCGACCGTGCGGTCGTCGTGGCAACGATCGCCTTCGGCATGGGGATCGATAAGTCAAATATCCGTGCGGTGTATCATTACAACCTGCCCAAGTCGTTGGAGAACTATGCCCAGGAAATCGGCCGTGCCGGTCGGGATGGCGAGCAATCGGTCTGTGAAATGATGGGCTACACCGACGACCTGGGCACCTTGCAGAACTTCACCTATGGGGATACGCCCACCCGAGAGGCGATTGCGGGGATGATCCAGCACATCGATCAGGCGGAGACGGAGTTCAGTCTGTCCCACTACGAAATTTCCGGTCAAAACGATGTGCGGCCCCTGGTCGTGAGTACCTTGATGACGTACCTGAGTCTCGATGGCCTCATCGAGACGACCTCGCCGTTCTATACCGGGTATCAATTTGCACCGAAGCGATCCCAGAATCAGATCCTGGGTGCTTTCAAGGGGGATCCCCTGAACTTTCTCACCCGCCTGTTCACGCTTGCGCGTAAGGGACCCAAGTGGATGAAGCTGGATATGGATGAGGTCGAACGGGCAGGCCTGGATCGCGGTCGGGTGGTCAAAGCGCTGAATCATCTGGAAGAGCGCGGTGACATCGACTTGACGGTCACCGGTCTGCGCATCGGCTATCGCAAGCTGCAGCAGAAATGGCCGGTCGACGCGCTGGTGGACGATCTGTTCCAGCGCTTCCAGCGTCGTGAACAGGCGGATCTCGACCGCCTGGATAAAGTGACCAAGCTGGTGAATCATGCCAGCTGCACCAACCGAGCGCTGATGCACTATTTCGGGGAAAAGATTGAGCTCTGCGGCCATTGTGGCATTTGCCAGGGGGGCAAACCTGCGCCCATGCCATCGCTGCAGGAGCTCCACCCGGAAACACCTTCCGCATCGAAGATTCGCGCGCTGCAAGGCGAGAATCATCCGGCTTTGTCCACACCTCGCCAACTGGCCCGCTTCCTCGTCGGGGTGAGTTCGCCCGCGGCTAGCCGTGCGCGGCTGACCCGTGATCCCCGTTTTGGCTCCATGGCGGATCTCCCATTTAACGCCGTGCTCCATGCCTGCGAAACCCCAGCACGATGAAGCACGCACGTAGCGCGCAAATTCATTCCGTCCCACGTCCCTCGTCATGTCCCTCGCGTACCCCGGAATTCATTCCGTCCCAGGTCCTTCGACCGCTTTTAAAACCATTGTCCCTCCCTCCACCAGCTAATCCACACCTTTTGCTCTGATACAGAATAAATGCCGTCTGACACCAGGGTCCGGGGTATTGCCCTCGCCGGAGCAAAGGGTGTACACTACCCCCCATGAAGACACTTGCCTGCCTGCTGCTCCTCTCATCCCTGACCTTCGCAAGCACCCATCACGTCCCGAAGGATTTTGTCTCCATCCAGTCCGCCATCGACGCGTCATCTGCCGGGGATCGCATCCTCGTCTCCGCCGGCACCTACCCGGAACGTATTGCACTCAAACCCCACGTCACCCTCCGCAGCGCCGGCGACGATCAGATGGGCGCGTCGGGGCTCCGCCGCGCGGAGCGAACGATCCTGGACGGCGGCGTGGTCGGCGAAGGGCCGGGTGTTCGCATGGCCGAAGCATCCACCCTCGATGGCTTTACCGTTACCCGCGTTGGTGCCTACGATGCGGAAGCCTGGCGAAAAGCCCACGCCACCCAGGGAGAGAATCAGTCGCATGAGCACATCGGTGAATTTGGTACCCCGGGCATCGGCGTGGAGGATGTTACCTGCATGATTCGGAACAACATCGTCCATCACAATGGCTTCACCGGGATCGCCTTGTCCGGAGCGAACAATGAGTCGAGGGTTCATAACAACACCTGCTTTCGAAACATGGGCGGCGGCATTGGCCTGATGGACGGGAGCAAGTCCGAAGTCCGCGGGAATACATGCTATGAAAATTATTACGCGGGCATCGGTCACGATGATTCGGATCCATTGATCATCGATAACGATTGTTACCTGAACATCCGTGCCGGAATTGGGATCAGTCACGGGGCGAGTCCAACCGTCGTGTCCAATCGATGTTATCAAAATCGCCGGGCCGGCATCGGCATCCGAACCGATCCGGATACCCAGCCCATTGTGCAGGCGAACGAATGCTATTTAAACGACATGGCCGGGATTGGTGTGCGTGAGCGGGCGGCACCCGAGTTGATTGGGAACCACTGTTATTCGAACAAACTTGCTGGGATCGGCGTCCGCCTGGATGCCACGCCGACGATCTACAAAAATCTGATTCATTCGAATGGGCTGGTGGGCATTGGTCTGGCCTCGACCGAGAACGGTCTAGCAAAAATCACGGGGAACCGGGTATCCGATCACAAGATGCCTGCGCTTTCCATCCAGTCCGGTTGGAAGGTTGTCGCCAACGACAATGTACTGGAGCGTTCCGAAGGCCTTCCGCCGGTGGTGATGGTCTTTGCCGGAGCCGAGGTTTCATTCGCACGGAACAAGTTTATGGGGCCGGGTGTGGCCGGTGTCCGCGTTGCGGGAACGGCCACGTTTCGCACGAATACCTTTGATGGGGTAACCGTTCGCAAACGGGGACCGCCGCACTATGGTATTTGGGTGCTGGACGGCGGAATAATCGATGAAAACGGGGGCGATGTTTTCCGGAACTGGCGCGAAGACATTCATCGTTAGTTTTCTGAAGCGGCATCATTAACCTTCAGGATCATGCCTGGAGACTCCGTGTATCTTGGAATAAATTCTATGTTACGCCAGCCTTTCGCTAGCGCTTATGTCGCTTATAATGCGCTTCGAACCAGGCGTTGATTGGACCGAAACCTACATTCGGGTGATAGGGCGGATTCGTCTTTGGCAGCTCAGCCTGGAAGCGCTTGATCAATTCGACGTGCTCCGGATTTTTTGCAAGGTTTGTCCATTCGTTTGGATCATTTGCATGATCATACAACTCTTCGGAGCCATCCTCCCCACGAATATAGCGATAGCGCTGCGAGCGCAGGGCATGGTTCTCGCGGGCGTAGGTGGTCAGGATGCTGAAGCGCCAGTCGGCCTTTGGGTCTTTCATCAGGGGCGCCAGGCTCATGCCTTCCAACTCCTTTCGCGCGGGTAAACCGCAGAACTCCAGCAGGGTGGGGTAAAGGTCGATCAGGCCGACGGGTTGGTCGCAGGTTTGCGTCGGCTGACCGGGCTGCACGATGATCAAGGGCACACGCGTGGATTCTTCCCAGAGGCTGTGTTTGCTCACCCGATCTTTTTCCCCGAGGTGATACCCGTGATCGCTGAACAGGACGATCACCGTGTTGGCTGCGTGTGGACTCGCTTCCAGTGCGTCCAACACGCGTCCGACCTGATGGTCGACGAAGGCGATACAGGCCAGGTAGGCCTGCACACACTTCTCGAATTGCTGATTCTTGCGGAGGAATTTCCAGGTGGGATAGCGGGGGAGCTCATGCATGCCCACGCTGTTCGCGGGAATGTCGTCAAAGTCGTCATAGGTCACTTCCGGGAGTTGAACTTGGTCGAGCGGAAACGCTTCGAACCACTTTTCCGGCACGTAGAAGGGGACGTGTGGGCGATGGAATCCGACCGCGAGGAAGAAGGGTTTTGTCTTGGGCATTTCACCCAGTCGATCAATCGCCCATGAGGCGCTTTCAAAGTCCGGCATCGCCTCATCGCGTTCAGGGAAGGCGCCCCAATCGGTCTGGGTGCCGGAGTACGGTCCTTGCGGGGTGTAGTTGAATCGAACATCCCCCGGTCCGGGTTTCGGACCGGATTGGCCTTTGGATCCGGCGTGTTGAAAAAGTTTTTCGAGGCGCGTTCCGTGATCAATTTTTCCCACCCCGTAGGTCGCGTATCCGGCCTGGGCAAAAACCTCGGGAAGCATTTTTCCACCAAAATATTTTGTGTCTGCGTACAGGCCCGGCTTGCCCTTCGGCTGGTTGTAGACACCGGTGGTGTGTGCATAGCGCCCGGAGAGTAAGGAGGCGCGCGACGGTCCACAAATCGGGGCCTGACAATGGGCGTTCAGAAAAAGGGTGCCCCTGGCCGCCAGACGATCCATATTCGGGGTCTGACTCTGTGGATGGCCACCCATGCAGCCAATCCAGTCATTCAGATCATCGATCGCGATGAACAGAATATTCGGTTGGGCCGCACATGCCAAGGACGTCGTGAAGAAAAGGAAGAGCAGCAGTTGTCGAATCAATTGGGGTCTTCCATGATGCAGTAGAGGTTTTCGCCGCGCAGATACAGCGCCTTGCCTTCGATGATCGGCGAGGCACTGAAGCGATCATCGAGCTGGTTCACGGCCAGCGGTTTGGGCGGCGTTCCGTGTTCGAATACGTGGGTGGTGCCGTCCTGGTCGCACACATACACCCGACCAGCGGCCGCGACCGGCGAAGCAAAGACCCGGTTTATCCCGTCCAATCGGAACGGTTGTACCGTGACCTTTCCCGTCCCGGCATCGATGCCGGTCATCACGTTCGCGAGATGGGCGAGGAAGTACAGCGTGTCTTTATACAGCAGGGGGGAGGGGACGTACGAGGTGTTGTGTTGATGCGTCCAGGCGAGCTGTTTCATGCCCGAGATATCGCCCTTCGCGCCCTCAAGGTCAATTGCCTGGATCATCTGCCAGTCATACGAGTTCGAGAGAAAGACCCGGCCCTTGGCGGCCACCGGCGTCGACACGACGTTGCGCGACAGGCCGCCGCATTCCCAGATCACCTCACCCGTCTCCAGGTCGTATCCCCGGCTTTTTCCTGTTGCGGGAATGATCACCTGATGCCGACCGGCAAGTTCTACGATGAGCGGCGAGGACCAGGACGTGTTTTCGTCGCGATTTTTTTTCCAGCGCTCCTTGCCATCGCGTTTGTCGATCGCGGTGACGAACGAGGCATCTTCGTGATCCCAGTTGATGATCAGTGAGTTGCCCTGCAGGGCCGGGGAAGATCCTTCGCCGTGTGCATGACGTGTATTCATATCCCCGAAGTCTTTTTCCCACACGATATCGCCTGCGAGGTTGAGGCAGAACAGTCCGCGTGAACCGAAGAAGGCGTAGACAAATTCACCGTCGGTCACCGGTGAGTTGGAGGCCAGGCTGCCGGTAAAATGTCCGCCTTCTTTTGGGCGCTCGCGCGTGACCGTGCGCTGCCAGATGAGTTTGCCATCGTGCCGGTTGTAGGCGAGCACGATAAATTCATGCGCGAAGCTGATCAGCAGATTGTCATGCGCGCCGGGGGCGGTATCTTTTTTGGGTTCCAGGCGTTCGCCGAAGGGTGCCGCGGTGGTGATAAAGATCAGGTCACCGGCGATCACCGGGGTGCTAAGGCCTTTGCCAGGGATGGGCTGTTGCCAGCGGATGTTTTCCGTTGGACTCCAGTGAATGGGTGGATCGCCATCCGGCGATTCGCCGGTACCCAGGGGGCCGCGCCATTGTGTCCAATCGCCCTGAACGGCCGAAGTAAGAAAGCTGGCGAGGAGGCAAAGGTACGCTCGTTTGTGCATGCCGGGAATGTAAACGCCCATCGCATCGTACGCAAAGGTCAAATTCTCCATTGAAGGCTGCACGGATTGCGCTTACAACGGATGAATGAAACATACCCTTGCTCTTTCCCTGTTGATTCTTTGTTTTCTGAGTGCCAGCCATGCGCAGGAGGCCGCGCAAAAGCTGAGTTTTGAGGATGGTCGCCAATATGTCGGCGAGGTGAAGGCCGGGAAAATGCACGGAGAAGGTGTTCTTACCTATCCAGATGGCGCGGTCTATCGGGGCGCATTTGTCGAGGGCATGCGACAAGGCAAGGGCCTGCATACCTTTAAGGACGGCAAAAGCACCTACAAGGGCGATTTTCTCCGCGATAAGCCCGAGGGCGAAGGGGAGATCAACATGGATGGGATCTTTGCGATTAAGGGTGCATTTAAAAATGGTGCGGCCCATGGCCAGGCGATCAAGACCTACCCCAGTGGAGATACCTTTGAAGGGATCTTTCGTGGCAACCTGCATATCTCGGGCACCTATCGCTGGGCTAATGGCGATGCCTACCGCGGTCCGCATGATGGCCACTTACCGCATGGAAAAGGCGTTCGTCGTTTCGCCAATGGCGATGTGTACGCGGGAACGTTCAAGCGTGGCGTCATCGACGGTGATGGTACCTACCAGTATGCCGATGGTGGCGTGTACGAGGGTGCATTCAAAGATGGCATGATGGAAGGCCAGGGCGAAATGCGCTTTCCGGATGGCAGCTCGTATCGCGGCGCATGGGTCGCCGACCAGATGCACGGGAAGGGCATGTATCGCTTGAAGACCGGACGCAAATTACTTGGGACGTTCAACGAAGGCGTCTTCGTCGACTGAGTTTCCTTCCCTGGAGTGGGGGAATTCATTCCCGCTCTGGTTCGGCCAATTTATTGGCCAGCATGTCACGTGCCTTGCAATAAATTGCTGCGGCAGAGCGGCGATAACTCTCCCCAGTCCAGAACTTCGTAGCAGGTCCTCTCTGGAGTGGGGGAATTCATTCCTGCTCTGGGTCGGCCAATTTATTGGCCAGCATGTCACGAGCCTTGCAATAAATTGCTGCGCCTAGAGCGGCGATAAATCTCCCCAGTCCAGAGCAGCGATAAATTGCCCTGGTCCAGAACGTGAAATCCGACAAGATTACTCCGCAGAATGTAAATATAATTTACCTTTATATGGAATAAGCTTAATAATATTCATTTACATATCAATAATATTTAGTATTGTAGCGTCAGTCCATGGAAAAACTCTCCAAAGAATGCCCCTATTGCAAGGGCGAGCTCGAGATCGAGCGCCTGCGTTGCAGCGGCTGCCATGTCGCGATCGAAGGCAAGATCGGCATCCCGCGCCTCGCCCGGCTTTCGGCGGACAACCGGGAGTTCATCGAGCTCTTCGTGCGCTCGAGCGGCAGCCTCAAAGCCGTAGCCGAAAAATTGGGCATCTCCTATCCGACGGTTCGCAACCGCCTGGACCGGGTGATCGAAGCACTTAATCAGGAAGAAGTGAACGATCTGGATGAGCGCCGAAAGATTCTGGACGGCATCGAGTCCGGAGCGATCTCCGTCGACGAAGCCATTCAACGGTTGAAGGAACTGTAATGGTCGACGGTGTGAACACGGAAGCACAACGGATTCTTCAACTGATTGCTGACCGACAGATCAGCGCCGCAGAGGGCGAAGCCTTGCTGGATGCCCTGGAGGGCAGGGCGCAGGTACGTTGTCCCTGGTGTGCCGAAGAAATTCCGGGTGGTCGTGAGGTCTGTCCGGAATGCGGCGAGGCGATTGGGCGAGCACCTGCACCCGCCTCGCAGGTTCAGGGCTTGATGCATGGCCTGTCCACGCTCGACCAGGTCCTGGCCGTGACCGTGATCCTGATCAGCGGTATATATCTGCTCTCTCATCACGCCTTCTTCAGCCAAGGCGTGGCCATGCTTTTGGCCATCCTCGGTATCGTCAGCGGTGTTTTAATACTGAAGCGCAATCCGTTGGGCTGGACCCTGGGCATCATTTGGTCCGCGACACAGATCATTGAATTCATCCTGGCCGGTCACGCCATCAACCGGCAGCTCTTTCACCTGGGTGGGACATTCCAATCGAATGGAGCCGGTCTGGGCATAAATCTCGTCGGCGTACTTTTTCTCATTCTGTTTATCAAAGCAAACAACCAGCGAAAGGCTGTGCGATGACTCGAAAAGAAATACTCGAAAAACTGGCGTCGGGGGAGATCACCCGAGCGGATGCGGAGCAACAACTGGTTGCCCTGGGCAGTCCGGTGCCGCATGAACTACCGCTGCCACCGGCGGGTGGGCAGAAGGGGATGTCCCGGGGCTGTCTTATCGTGCTGTTGATTGGCATCGTGATCGTGGGTTTGATGCTCACCGCCCTTCCACTCCTGTTCCTGGGAAAGGCACGCACAGACTTTGGCGCAACACCTCATCTGCAACGCCTCAATCGGCCGATGCCTTCCCACTCCATCCACTACGAAGTGGAAAGAGCCGTTTCGGAATCTTTGCCTGCCGAGGATCCCGGGGAGAGCGCGCGATGAAAAAATGTCCCTACTGCGCAGAAGAAATTCAAGATGCCGCCTTGAAGTGCAAATTCTGTGGCGAGTTTGTCGAGTCCATCAGCCCCGATGCGCCACCAACACCCGGGAGTCTGGCAAAAAAGTTGGTCCGTTCGTCGAGTGATAAAATGCTGGCTGGCGTCTGCGGTGGAGTGGCTGTCCATCTGGGCCTCGATGCCACCCTGGTGCGGGTCATTGTCGCCCTGGTCACGCTCTCCACCGCCTTGGTGCCGGGGCTGGTGATCTACGCGATCTGCGCGTTTGTGATTCCCGAGGAGGTGGGGTCATGACTTCGAGTATATCGTTTGCCACGTTGATCCTGATCTTGTTCGGGGCCGCCTTTATCATCGCAGTCGTGTTTCTGCTGATCGTCCTGTCAACCCGCTCCAAGGGCGAGAAGGTCTCGAAGACGCACCTTCCCTCCATGACCATTGATCAGCGCCTCGCCACGCTGCGCAGCAAGGAAGATCGCTACGTGGAAGAGCGTGGGCGGATCCTGAGCATGGTGGAGACGGGGACCTTGTCCGCCGATGATGCCGATCGCCTGTTCGATTCGCTCGAACGGGAGACCACGCACATGAGTTGTCCCTATTGTTCGGAGGACATCCGGGTCGAGGCGGTGAAATGCCGGCATTGTAAACAGCATCTGGTCGAAATGCCCGCGGGCCAAAAACGCCTCAGCAAAAGTCGGGATCGGGTCATTGCGGGTGTGTGTGGCGGCGTCGCGGAGCACCTGGGCATGGATGCCAGCCTCATGCGCATCCTGACCGTGGTGGTCGTCTTCGTTACCGGGATTTGCACCGGCCTGATCGTCTACCTCGTCGCCGCGGTGATCATGCCGGATGAATAGGCGTTGATTCGACGAAAGATTGGGGTTCCGAACAGGAACCCTTTTTGTCATGCTGGCGTTGTATGGACGAGCAGCTAAGTGCATTTTACTCCGAGCCGGAGGCCCTTGAAGCGATCCGGCATGCCGGGGAAGCTGCGCAGGCACACGCCCTCGCATGTATTACGGCGCTGGCTGACTTCGGCGTCGAGGAGAGTCATATCGCCGTCGAATCCTGCGGCCTTTTCAGCCATGCCGGCGTACGAGCCTTGATCGAGGCGTTTATTGCAGATCATCCCTTTGAACCGCTTCCCCTGGAGTCGGTAAAGATCGTTCGTTTTGTTTCCGGCGAAACGCCCCGGGCCGACCTTAAGAGTATACGCGATGCCCTGGATACGCATCGTGAAGCGCTGACGCACTTCTCTCGCCGATTCAACATTGAGGTCATCCTCCACGTCTACCTCGAAAACCTGGAGGCGGAAGCGCTAGGTGCCATCGCCGCGTTCGCTTGGTCCGACGCGATTGATGAGTTGGGCTTGTTTTATCAATTCGACTCCTCGGACATCGCGCAAACGCGTGTGCTCCAAGAGGAATGGGCAACCTTTCTCCAACTGCCCGTGCTGAAGAGCCCAAAAATTCGACTCGGAAATTTCCCGTTTTGTTTCTATCCGGCCACTGAATTCAGATTGGCCTATCGCGATGCGGTGAGCGGGCTGAAAGGTCGCATCGGCGGTCAACGTGACGTGGTGAAGGAGGTGCAGAAGGCGAAATTCGATTTTGCGTCTCCGTGTCGATCCTGCCGGTGTCGTCAGGCCTGTTACCACTTCACGGAGATCGGTGAGCATCCGGAAATGGCGGAGGCGCTTCAGCCGCGGACGGAATCCACGCTCGTTTTCGCTGGCGGGAGTATCCGTGCATCGGATGTGGAGCCGGATGCCGATCGCTTGTGGACGCGCCCGGTGGAGCAGGGGGATCTGCTGGCTGCGGTGCTCGATGGATTCGACACGATTCTCATTATCGACGGCTATTTCCATACGAAATTTCCCTGCACGACCCTCGAGGTGATGCTGGCCATTGAGCAGGGCGTCCATGTGTTCGGGGCTGCGAGTATGGGGGCCTTGCGCGCCGCCGAGCTCGAGGCTTACGGGATGACAGGGATGGGTTATGTCTACGATACGCTCAAGCAACAGGACATCATGGGGTACCACCTGGTTGCACAAACCTATCAGGAAGACGACCGGCCCTTAACGGTGCCGCTGATCGAAATTCGCTATTTCCTCGAACAGGCCCGGGCGGCGGGGGTGTTGGAACCCGCGGCTTTTCAGGCCGCGCTGGATGCGGCGGACGAACTACATTTCATGGAACTCACCTGGAGCCGCTTCTTCGACGGTGTGGCGGACGAGTCCCTGCGCGCGTTTTATGATCGGCAAGGGGCTGCTGCTTTTGAGGTCAAGCGGTTGGATGCGCAGCTGTTGCTTGCTTCCTATCCACGCATCCTGGCGAACCGCCAGCCGGGCTGGGTGAAACAGCACTACTGCGACATGAAAGAACGCATGCTCTCCCGGCTCTTCGCGAAATACGATGAGTCTCCGGATCTTACGCTGCCCGAGAACTGGCGCGAAGGATCGGCAAGGGACGCCCTGGTCAATCATGATCGCCGAAGCTGCACCGCCGAGGAGACGATTCGGCGTGCCCGCCACTTCTTCGCCGATATGCATATTCCTGTGGCTGAAACGACCCGATACGATGCGGCAGATGCGAGTGCGATCGTCAGCACCTTCCTCGTCCCGTTTTACTTTCTCGACTACTATCCATCATCCGCCACCGGAAACGGCGTACGGAGGGAGGACGCCGAGGCTTCCGCCTGGATGGAATTGGTCGAACGCGCGTCGGTGTGCGGGATGCATATTCGCGACAACAGCGCACCTACGTGGGCCGATCCGTATTTCCCCGTGGCGAGCTTGCCGCAAGTGGCCAATTGGGGCACTCCGGTCGAGGTGAAAGATCACCTGACCCAGTTGCATGGCTACGTTCGCGTCACGGATATCGCCAACGAGAAACCGGTCATCATTCCAAAGTTCGCCACTATGTTTCATTATTCCGGCACCGACGGATACGCGTCGGGCAACACGCTTTCTGAGGCTGTGCTCTATGCCTTGTACGAGCTGGTGGAACGCGACACCTGCCAGCTCATGCTGCACGATCCGGATCTCCGCGACGGCCTGTCTCCGTGCCTGGTGGATCCATCGGACCTCGATGAAGCTTCCCAGGCCTTGATCCGGCAAGCCGCCGATCGCGGGTGTCGGATGCTGGTGTTCCTCATTCCCAATCTCTACCGACTGCCGTGCGTCATGGTTCAGGTCTACGACGAAACCCAACGGGTGCAGGTACACGGCGGGGTTGCGGTGCGGGCGGATGTGCAGGCGGCCACCGTTTCGGCCCTGCATGAGGCCTGGATGCAATACATCACCTATTACGCCGGGACGCGGGATGACTATCAGCCCTTTGCTGCATCCAAGCGGGCGTCCATCGCCTATGCGAATGCACGTGCCATGTACTTCGACGAGGTCGGTAACACGGCATTGCCGGTGGCGAAACGATTTCACAGCGTGGATGAAGAGCTGGATCACCTGATCCGCGCGCTGATGGATGAAGACATCGAACACATCCTGGTGGCGGATACCAGCCCGCTTAAGGAGTTCCAATTGCATAGCGTGAAGGTGATCGTGCCCCGCCTTGAGTTATGGTTTTGTCCGAAATATCAGCCTTCCCCTTTCCTGGCAGAGCGGCTAGAACGCTTAAAGGCCCGATGAAACTTCAACCTGCCATACGCTTTGCCCATGGACGTTGCGCGCCGCTGGACCAGACGGTTCAGCGTCTCGAGACCGCCCTGCATGCCCACTACACCTGTCGTTACGAAGGGCATGAAGAAGGTGAAGGGTTTCACTGGGGCCGATTGCACATTGATGACCTGGAATTCTCGCCCATGGGGAAGGGGACTTCGGCCCTGGCGTGTAAGGCCAGTACCTATGCGGAAGCCCTCGAATGGTTGGCGGTGAAGGGGCGGCGGGCCTTGCCGGGGTATGAAGCCTGCACTCCGGACCGGGAGGCCATCGCCGGCCTCCTCGCGCATATTGCTTTAAGCGCCGAGCAGTTGAATCGCATCATGCAGACCGAATTGACCCGCCATTGGGTGGATGCCTGGTCGGTCACGGAATCGAAAGCGGTGAAGCTTCCGCTCGAATACATCCACGGTATCAGCGGCACCAATGGACTCGCTGCAGGCAACGTCATCGAAGAAGCCATCGTCCAGGGGATCAATGAGGTCTTCGAACGCAGGGCGGTGATTACGCTCGTGAAAAATCGGATGATCGTTCCGCGTATCGACCCGTCCAGTATCGAGCATGCCGGGATTCGTGCGCAGTTGGATGTGCTCGAGGCCCGGGGGTTGAAGGTGACGATCAAGGACTTGTCCTTCGGCGGCGCGCTGCCCTGCATCGGAGTGTATGTGCGGGACCCGAAAGTCGATCCAGCCTGGCAGTCCCATCATGTCTTCAAAGCCGCCGCGCATGTGGATCGTGAGCTGGCCTTGATGAGTTGCCTGACGGAGTATGTGCAATTGACGGCTTCCAGCCAGGTGTTGCAGCGCCCTGCTTCGTACGCCCGAATGCAGTGCGACGATACGACCGATAATTTTTTGCCGCTCTTCTGGTTTGGCTATGTGCCTTTTGCCGATGCGACCTTCCTGGAGGAAGGAGAGCTTATCGCTTTCGAGCCCGGCGTTGCGTACGATAGCTGCCTGGAAGACATTGAGGAAGCTCAGTCCGTTATCAAGTTGCTGGGACTGGATTTGATGGTCGTGGACCTGACCGATCCGAAGATTGGCTTTCCGGTGGTCCAAGTGATCATACCGGGTTATTCCGACATTCTGCCCTATCACCCGGCATCGAGTCCGGTCCTATTCGAAGGGTGGACGCGCGACCTGCCCATGGGGTACATTAAAGCATTAAGCGGGTCGTTGACGCCCTGTAACGTGACGGGATTGTTCCCGGACTGGTAAAATCTCATGATTAAAAGCAACACGACAAAGATTGCCCTCATCAACATGCCCTTTGCATCGTTGTACATGCCTTCCCTGGCGCTCACCCAGATGGCGCACTTACTGGAGGAGCAGTATGGCGACCAGGTGGAGGTCGGTGTGCATTACCTGAGCTTCGATTTTGTCGAGTTCATGGGCGAGTTGGGGCTCTACAATCACGCCCACCTGGGGGAGGGCTTCATCACCGGCATTGGCGAATGGTTTTTCCGTCAGGCGGCTTTTCCAGAAGCCGAGGATAATGCCGAGGCCTATTTCGATCGCTTTTATTTTGCGGAGGACCCGGCCACCCAGCAGGTACGGAAGGCCTTTACCGAAAAGCGCGCTATCCTGAATGCGTTTCTCGATGAGTTGATCGAACGCTACAATCTCGCCCAATGCAGCATCGTGGGGTTCACCACGCTGTTCTCGCAGACCGTGGCCTCCTTCGCGCTCGCGCAGCGACTGAAAATGCAGAACCCGGACATCATCACCGTCGTCGGCGGGGCCGCCTGCGACGGGGTAATGGGCATGGAGTTTGCTCAACGGGTGCCACAGATCGATTACATCTTTTCGGGACCTTCCTTGATTACGTTTCCAAAGTTTGTCGGCTATTGCATGGCGGGCGACCGGGCGGCGTGTGATGAGCTGAATGGCGTATTCAGTAAAACCAATCGCGCGCGTTGGCCGGAAGGCGATGAAGCGGTCACGGATGTCGAACCCCCTCCGTTAAAGTTACTGGGGGACGACCAGGACATCAATCGGAACATCCCGCTCGACTATACGGGCTTTCTCGATGACATGGAACGCACCTTACCCCCGGAAGGGCGGCGACCGGTGCTGTTGTTCGAGACCTCGCGCGGGTGTTGGTGGGCGGAGAAAGCGGTTTGTTCGTTCTGCGGCCTGAACGGCCTGCAGATGAAACATCGACATATGCATCCGGACCAGGCGTTGAAGCACATTCAGTCGCTGTTCCCCTATGTGCCGCGTTGCCCAAACTACATGGCGGTCGATACCATTCTTCCCAAAGGCTACACGCGTGATGTCTTCCCACAGTTGAATCCGCCGCAGGACATGAAGATGTTTTACGAGCTCAAGGTGGATATCAGCGATGAAGAAATCAAGACCCTGAGCGAGTCGGGCGTCGTGGCGTTTCAACCCGGGATCGAGTCCTTGAACACCGGAACACTCAAGCTCATGCGCAAGGGCACGTCCGCCTTCAGAAATATCCTGTTCCTCAAGAACTGTGGCAAGTACCCCGTGAGCCTGGATTGGAACCTGCTGATTTATTCACCTGGCGAGCCCGAGTCGACCTTTGAAAAATACCAGGCCGATCTGCCGCTGCTCATGCACCTCGCGCCACCCTCCGGTGTCTACCCGATCAGCTTCGCCCGCTTCAGCCGGTATTTCGACGATCCCGAGACCTTTAACCTGGATCTCGCCCCGCAGGATTTTTATGGGATGACGTATCCGTTCGCCGACACGGCGGTGTTCAATGTCGCCTATCACTTCGTAGACCGCAATGCCGACACCGAGCGCATTAATTTCTGGCTGGATCAGCTGAATACCACGGTTGCGCGATGGCGTGATCGCTGGACCGGTACCGACCAGCAGGCGCAGGCCCGGTTGTGTTTCCTCGAGGACGAGCCGGTGGTCTACGACTCACGAGGCGGGGAGGAGAAAGAGCACGCCATCGGCGAACTGGGTTGTCGGGTGCTGAAATTTCTCAACAAGCCGGGCGAGCGCGTTCACGTGGAAAAGGAGTTTCAACACGAACCCGGATTTGATGCCGAGGCAATGATCGCGGACCTTCTGGATAAAGGCCTGCTCTTCAATGAGGCCGGGCGTATGCTCAACCTGGTCATGGAGGTATGAATCGTTCCCTCCATCGTAGCGTCGGTATTTTCGCCTGGGTGTTGATGTCTTTCGCTTATGGCCAGGATTTTCTGACCGGTCCACGCAACACCTATGAAGTGCAGAAAGCTGCCCATGAGAAAACCTTGAGGGAGGCTCAGGTCGCCGCGGGTGAGCAGTACGTCAAAACCCTGGAGGCCTTGATTGCCCGGATGGAGCAGGCGGGGGATGAGTTTGGCGTCCGCCCGGCCGCGGCGGAAATCAAGCGCTTCCGCGCAGAGCGATTGGTCCCCGAAACGCCTCCGTTGGGTACGCCCGAGATGATCGGCAAGGTTCAGGCGAGGTATCACGAGTTGGTTGAGAAGGCGCGGGCCGAACAGGATCGGCAAATTGGCACCCTCACCGAGCGCTATGTGAAATCGCTTCGCGGCGCCGAACAGAAATTAAAGGCGAGTGGCAAGGCGGATGCCGTCGCGGCCGTAGTGGAGGAGGTCGAACGGGTTTCCGGTGGCGGCAGCGAGGCCGTTGCAAAGACCTTGTCCCTGCCAAACAAGCTGATGGGCAACCTCATGCTGGCGTACACCTTCGAAGAACAGTCTGGACGCAAGATTCGGGATCTCACCGGCCGCCGTCACGGCGATCTACAGGGCGGGGAGGAGCAGCTTGATCCCAAAGAAGGGACGGCCTTTGCCTTCCTCTCGGATAACTCCATGATGGAGATTCCGAATCTGAATCTGGCCGGTTCGTGGACGCTTTTCGTGCGGGCGAAGTTTCCGCTTGCCGCGAGCAACGATTCGCGTGTGCTGCTTTCGCATGGATATAAATTGCATCAGGTGGTCGTCGATCCATCCGGAGCACTGGGCGTCGAGTCCGGTGGTTTCGTGGACAGCGGATTGAACGTCGATACGCTCAAGGGCTGGCATGAGCTCGCGGTCGTGGGGGTCTTCAATAAGACCCTCTTTTATCTCGATGGCAAACCTGCGGGTTCCGCAGCAGCCGTTTGCGCCAAGCCGATGAAGGTGTTCGGGAACAGTGCCGCGGGTGGTCGACCCTGGAAAGGTGCGGTCGCCTCCGTCCTGCTTTGGAAGGGGGCCATGTCCACCGCCGACATCCAGGCCCTGTACCAGCACCGCTACGGGAATCCTTAAGCACCTTCGGCTATGGAATCGCTCGAGCAACAGATCCAGGCCTGCCTGAATGGGGATGTCGATGCCTTCGCCGCCGTGGTCGATGCGCACGAGTCGGATGTGCGGGCAGTGATCGCTTCCATGTGTCCAGATGCGGGCTTGGTTCAGGATCTGGTCCAGGAAGTTTTTCTCATCGTCTATCGCAAGCTGGATACCTATCAATCCGGCACCAACTTACGCGCCTGGATCAAAACGATTGCCCGGAACGTCGCGCAGAATGAGCGTCGACGCTGGTATCGCCAGCAGGACCTGCAGAGTAGGTACAAGGCGGAAGCACAGACGGAACATCAGATCGGGGAGAACATCGATGAATTTGTCGCCAGCCTGCCTGAGGACACTCTGGAATCCCTGCGCGAATGTGTGGGGGGGCTGAAAGGAAAAACCCGGGCCCTGGTTGATGGGTATTATTACGGCGAGTGTTCGTTGAAGGAGGTGGCAGAGATTCTTCAGGTCTCCGCGACCGCGGCCAAGGTTGCCTTGCATCGCGCGCGCAAAGCGGTTGGCGAATGTCTGCAGCGCAAAGGGCGATCCTCGTGAACGAGCCGGAAGATCTGGACCGATTGATCGAGGACTATGCCGATGGCACACTGGATCCGGCTGATGCCCAACGCCTGCTGGAGCTGATTCAGTCATCGGAAGCAGTTCGCCTGCAGGTCGCGGTCAGCTCGGTCACCGAGCGACTCTTGCGCGCGATGGGGAAGGGGGCGGTACCCACGAGCCAGATCCTGGAGGCCATCCGTGCGGAACAGGTGGTGCCCGCCTTACCGCCGGCATCCGCCTCCCGATCCGTCTCCGTGTTCTGGCCGCTGGCCTTGTTGCTGCTGGCAGCAAGTGTACTCATCTGCGTATTTTTCTGGCCCGAGACCCCGTCGCCGTCACCCGTGGAAACCGCGGCCACGTCGCAGCCGATTACGCAATCATCGATCGAAAAACCTCCGATCGCACCCGCGCCGGTGGCGGAAATTGAAACGCCAGTTACTGCGCCGAAGCCGTCCGCTCGCTCTTTGTACGAGCCCTTTCCCCTCATGCCTCCGCCTCCCATGGACGTCGCGGATCTCACCCCACCGACCGGTGATGGATCCGACGAGGCGGGTTTCGTTCTGCCCCCCGCGGCTTGGTTGGCCGAGCGCGAACAGCTGCCCACGCGAGAACAGGGAACCCCGGAGCCTCCACCCTTGTGGGCCAAACTGCTGACCCGGCATGGGGATGCCACCCCCAATGACCTGCATGGATTAAATCGCGCGATCCGTGACCGCTTGCAGCTCGACTACGGGGTGCGCAAGCTGGGTCTGGATGCGCTGGTGGAAGATCCTGCGTCGCACCCGATTCTTTTTCTCAGCACGCATTACCATTTCGTTTTCACACCCGATCAACGTATCACCCTGCGTCGGTATCTGCTGAATGGAGGCATGATCATCTTCAACGCAGGGCTGGGCTCACAACCTGCCATTGACTCAGCTCGACGCGAGTTGCGTTTGATCTTTCCCGAAATTCCGATTGAACAACTGGGTCGGGATCACCCGCTGTTGAGTGCGTATTACGATTTGAAAAGCACCGAGTCCGTGCCCGTACTGGAGGGCCTTGCTTTGTCCTGCCGGACGGCGGCGCTTATTTCGTCCAGCGATCTCGCTGCGGGGTGGGGGGGCAAGGAGGGCGATGGCGTCGTGCCGGAAGATCAGGCCCTGCGCATTGGGATTAATCTGTTCACCTATGCAACCTCCACCCGGGCCTGGGCGAAACGCAGTGGGCAGACCGCGGCTTATCTGGATACCGATGCGCAGGCATCCGATCGCATGAACATTGCGCAGGTCATGCATTCCGGCGAGTGGCGCCCCCGGTACACCGGCTTGCCGATGCTCCTGCGTTCGTACAATCAACGAACCGAAGTGCCCATCAAGTTGCGGGTCAAGGCGGTGGCGCTGGGCGATCCCACGTTGTTCAATCATCCGCTGCTTTATCTGACCGGGCATGAGCCCTTGAAGCTGAGCACCGGCGAAGTACAGGCTTTGCGTGAATACCTGGTGAACGGTGGCTTTCTCTTCGCCGAAGCCTGCTGTGGTCGCGAAGGCTTCGATCGTTCGTTTCGCTCACTCATGCAACAGGTCTTTCCCGAACATCCCCTCACAGTGATCCCGGCCGACTCGGACTTATTCAAGGTCCCCAATCACATCGAGCTGTTGGGCGTGACCCAGGCCTTGGGCGCGAAACGCGAATCGATGTTGCTGCCGCCCCGATTGGAAGCCGTCCAGGTCGATGGCCTGTACGCGGTGATTTACAGCCCCTACGGGATCGCGGGCGGGTGGGAGATGTCACCTTCGCCTTACGCCAACGGCTACAACGATCCGGATACGCTCAAGCTTGGACAGAATATCCTGCAATATATCATCACGCATTAAGCGCGGTCGGCGAGGTCTCAAACGGATTGACGATCCTCAGGCCACGCAGCTCGTGTCCATCCTGCATGTCCTCCGAAAGCAGAATACGCGCTTTGCTCCTTTGGGCCGCGGCGATGATCATGCTGTCCCACCAGGCGTACCCGTACCGTAATTGGATGGTATGCGTCTCGTGCAGGAGGGCGGCATCGATACTCAAGGGCTGCCAGGTCATGAGGTCGCTGACCTCTTCCCATGCGGCGTCGGCTGGCATCCCCGGTTTGAGCTTTTGGGTAACCGTGTAATAAAATTCATTCAGGACCTGGGTGCTCAGGCAGCCGCGCTGCGTTCGCCAGAGAAACTCCATCCACGAAGCGGCCTGCACTTGCTTGGCAGGCTCACTGGAATCTCGTGCATAAACGAGCACGTTGGTGTCGATGAAAATTTTATCGCTCATAGAGCTCGTCCCGTTTGGGATACGCTTGCCCAGCGGTTCGCATTTCGTAGACCTTGCGGGAGGCGTAATCCTGATGGGCCTGTTCGTAGATGCGTTCGGACTGCATCTGTTGCTTGAGGAGCTCGCCCACCATCCGGGAAACGGACGTGTCGTTTTCTGCGGCTCGGATGCGTGCCCACCTTGCGACCTCTTCTTCCAGCGTTATGGTGACATTTTTCATGACGCAATTATACTGCTACACGAAAATCGTGTCAATAATGTCCTGTAAATTCGTACTTTCTTCTTAAATGAAGAAAAAATGTAACCTACCTGCGGCCCCATACATTAAGTGGTTGAATTTAGATGATTTCAGAGTCGGCGGGGGCTGGCTGGTTAGGTTAGGTTAAGAAGGTTGGTTCCCCGCTACTCTGTTTTATATGACAGTTTTAGAAAGCGTTTTTGAAAGGTAAAATAATGAAAAAGACGAATAAGAAAAGTATCCTCGGATTAAGTTCCTTAATAGCGGCAACCCTTTGTTCCGGCACTGCATTTGCCGCGGGCGACGGTTCCAACGAGGCGGGCTTCGTTCCGCCTCCAAAAGACAAAAAGTTGCCTGCGGCGCCTCCGCGCACGGTTTCCTCAGCTGAAACGTTCATTCCGGGCGGTTGCACAACCCCGATGGCGCGGACCGAAGCAAAGAAGCCCCCGAAGCCTCCGACCCTGGTCACGAAGCTCAAGGACCAGTAAGTTCCTTACCCTTTGTTGACGCCCCGCTCTTGAAAAGGACCGGGGCGTTTTTTTGTGCCCGGGTCGCTAACCGCTTGTGCAAGGGTGCTCTATTCCGTAAGATGTGCTATTTCCGAATCGACTCATGCCTATGCAAAAGCACCTGATTGCCCTTTTACTCTTCACCTCAGCTTTCACCTGGGCGCAGGACGCCAAGCAGGATTACGGCGCCGACATCTACTGGAACGCGACGCCAAATGACGTCAACAACCTCTTGAAGAATCTCAAGGACTTCGCCGACATCAACTACAATATGGATGTGAAGTTCCTGGATCAGATCTCTCCCGATCCGGAAAAAAACCCCGTACTGTTTCGCTCGGGACATTACAACTTCGAGTACACCCCCGCGCAGCGCACCAAGTTGCGGGAGTTCATGCTCGGAGGCGGCATGGTGGTTTACAATACCGGCCTCGGATCGCAGCCGTTCTATCGTTCGGTCATGCGCGAGCTGAAGGAGATGTTTCCCGAGCAGCCGGTACAACGCCTGACCGCGGACCACCCCATCTTTCATTCGTTCTATGATGTCGACACCGTGAAGTATGCCCCCGGCGTGGCCGCCGGAGGCTACAAGGGCAGCGAACCCTGGTTCGATGCCGTGGAAATCAATTGCCGGGTCGTGGCCCTCGTCTCGCGTTTCGGCATGGCCATCGGCTGGCAGGATGCCGTGCAGGAAAACTATCAAGCCTATGAGTCTGAATCGGCCTTTAAGCTGGGGGTGAATATTTTCTCGTACGCAAGCGCGATGCGGGCCTGGGCGAAGAATGCTGCGCAGGCCATGAAGTATGTCGACAAGCCTGAAGCGAGCTCGGACAAGGTGGCCATCGTGCAGGTCGTTTACGACGGCGTGTGGAAGACGCGGCATGTCGGGATGTCTGTACTGCTACACACCTTTAATCAACAGACGGATGTTCCGGTGAAGTTTAACATCAAGGAGCTTCGACTTTCGGATCCGGGTATTTTCAACGCGCCTCTGTTATACCTGACCGGGCACGAGCACTTCACCCTCTCTGAAAAGGAGATTGTGCAACTCCGCCAGTACCTGCAGAACGGGGGATTCCTCTTCGCCGAAGCCTGTTGCGGACGCAAAGGCTTTGACCTGGCTTTTCGTCAGATCATGAAGCAGGTGCTGCCCACCTCCCGCCTCACCCCGATCGATAAGTCGAACGACATCTTTAATTACCCACATCAGTTGACCGCCCTGGGCGTGACGCCGACCCTGCAGCAGGAATTTGGCAAGGCGGCAATTCCTCCGGTGATCGAAGGCATTGAGCTGGAGGGCAATCTGTCCGTCGTGTACAGCCGCTTCGGCGTCGCCGGAGGCTGGGAGATGAGCCAGAGTCCATACGCGCGCGGATACAACGAAATTGGATCCCTCAAATTGGGCCAGTGCATCCTGATGCATGCGGTCACCCAGTAAGAAAAGTACCTGCACATGATGAAAACGATATCCATGACCCTCCTCGGACTGCTGTTCACCAGTTCGCTTTTAGCCGATACACGCAACGGCAATGACTTCGCCCTCTATTTTTCAGAAGCAAAAAATCGGCAGGAACAATCCGACCTGTTTAACGATGCTCAGGGGAATCCGCATTACTTCCGCTATCTGCAGATCATGGAGATCGACGAAAGTAATCCGCGTGCGGTGGCCGTCACGGCGCTGGAACCATCCTCCCTGTTCGACGTGGAGTTCATCGTGACTAAGCGGCATTCGCTCGCCAAGTTGCTGGAAGATCCGCGCAGCCAACTCGGCAATGCCATCGCCATCACCGGTGTGGTCAAAGGGGTCAAAGACAAGACCATCACCGTCAGCCCGGTCATCGTTCGTCACAAAGACACCCTGACCCCCAGCCGTGGCAAGGAAATGTTCTACGAGATCGATGCATCCGGCGCCTTCTACTCCTACACGGGTGGAAAGCGACCGGTAACCCTGACCTTCCAGGATCGTGACCTCCTGCATTTCCGGGATGAGATCATGCAGAGCAAAGGCAAGGAAGGCTGGGCGG